>JAWBXL010000045.1:0-11051 GCA_038867895.1 Bathyarchaeia archaeon
TTAATATCAAGGGTGACCGCTATAATAAGATGATAGAAAGGGCTAAAGAATACATTTACTCCGGAGACGTCATTCAAGTTGTATTATCAAAGAGGTTTTCGGCGGGCTTCAGAGGCGGGCTCGAGAGATTTTATTTGAATCTTAGGAGGATTAACCCATCGCCCTACATGTTCTTCCTTAAGATGGGTGATCGCTTTATAACTGGATCGAGCCCGGAGACGCTTGTTAGAGTTAAAGATGGCATTATTGAGACGTGCCCAATAGCTGGAACAAGACCCATAACAGGTATCTCAGAGAGAGACTTATTGCTCGAGAGGGAGCTTCTTAATGATCCCAAAGAGATAGCCGAGCATGTAATGCTTCTCGACCTCGCCAGAAACGATATTGGCAAGGTTTCAGAGTACGGGAGCGTCATGGTCACCGAGCTAATGAGGATCTATAAGTATAGTCATGTTCAGCATATCGTCTCAAGGGTTGCTGGAAAGATTAGGAAGAACTGCGATTGCTTTGATGCGTTGAGGGCCACTTTTCCGGCGGGGACTGTTTCAGGGGCTCCAAAAGTTAGGGCGATGGAGATTATTGATGAGCTTGAAGGTTTCCGTAGAGGACCTTATGCTGGCGCGGTCGGCTACTTCTCATATAATGGAAACATGGACTTCGCAATAACGATAAGGTCTCTCTTCGCTAAAGATGGAAGACTTCACATACAGGTCGGCAGCGGGATTGTTGCGGACTCGACGTCTGAGGGAGAATGGTTGGAGACAGAGTTTAAGGCAAAAGCCCTAATCAAGGCTTTGGAGGAGACCGAATAATATGAGAGTCCTCATAATAGACAACTATGACTCCTTCATCTATAATCTTGCCCAGTACGTAGGTGAGCTTGGCGGTGAACCAATAGTTTATAGAAGTAATGAGATTACTCTTGAAGAGGCTATTAAGATTAAACCTGATAGAATCATTTTATCGCCCGGCCCAAGCCACCCGGCAAACAGAAAATATTTTGGCGTATGCTTAGAATTGCTAGGAAGTCTGAGTAAACATACACCCACACTAGGCGTTTGTCTCGGCCATCAGGGCATAATATATGCGTTCGGGGGCAGAATTATACAAGCTAAAAGGATTATGCATGGTAAAACAAGTCTCATAGCTCATGATGGACTCAGCGTCTTCAGGAGCGTCGAAAATCCATTTAGAGCAACCAGATACCACTCACTAGTCGGCGACGAGAGATCACTTCCCACATGCCTTAAAATCACCGCGCGTTCGCTTGAGGATGGAGAAATAATGGGGGTGCGCCATAAAATCTACCCAATAGAGGGCGTCCAATTCCACCCCGAATCAATTCTTACCTTTGAGGGAAAGAAGATTATAAAGAATTTTCTTGATTTTGGGGTTAGCCATGATAGTTGACTCTATAAAGAAGGTTGTTGAGGGCATAAGTCTCTCATATCAAGAGGCTTATGAGACAATGAAGGAGATAATGGCTGGCAAGGCTACGCCAGCGCAGATAGCGGCGTTCATAACGGCTCTGAGGATGAAGGGCGAGACAATTGAAGAGATATCGGCTTTCGCCCTAGCCATGAGGGAGTTCTGTATTCCAATAAAGCCAAATGTTAATGGTAGGCTAATAGATACTTGCGGAACCGGAGGCGACAAAATTAAAACATTCAACGTGAGCACTCTAGCAGCATTCGTTGCCGCTGGGGCCGGTGTCCCGGTCGCTAAGCATGGAAATCGCTCCATTACGAGTAGAGCTGGAAGCGCCGATCTCCTTGAGCGCCTAGGATTAAAACTTGATGTGGGGGCTGATGTAGTTCAAAAAGCTATTGAGGAGATAGGTATAGGCTTCATATACGCCCCAAGCTTTCATCCGGCAATGAGGCACGCCATTGGCCCCCGTAGGGAAATAGCTATAAGAACCGTGTTTAATATTCTTGGCCCCCTCACAAACCCGGCTAATGTTAGGGCGCAGCTCCTTGGAGTCTTCGATAAAACTTTGCTTGAACCTTTGGCTTTGGTCCTTAGAAACCTAGGCTGCGAGGAGGCAATCGTTGTCCATGGGCTTGATGGATTAGATGAGATATCTATCGTCGGCAGGACGGCAATAGCATGGCTTAGAAAGGGAGAAGTTAGGATCTTTGAGGTTACCCCAGAAGACTTTGGTTTAGAGAAGGCTGACTTAGCATCCCTTGCGGTTAACACGCTTGACGAGTGTGTCGAAATAGCATTCAAGATGCTTTACTGCGAGCCGGATCCAAGTGATCCAAGGCTAGGCATGCTTCTAGCGAACTCCTCAGCGGCATTGGTTGTGGGTGAAAAAGCCGATAACTTTAGAGATGGTGTTGAATTGGCTTTAGAATCTATTGCCAGCGGCTCAGCCTACAAGAAACTTAAGAGACTAATTAAAATCTACGGTGGCTCCCCATCAACCCTTGAAGAAATGGAGGAAAAATATGGGTGATTTTCTAGATAAACTGGCTGCTGCGGCATGGAAGAATGTGAGAGAGGGCTATTATCATCACGTCGAAGCCCATAAGCCTTATGGAAGAAGAAGCCTAAGAAATGCCATAGTATCTCTAAACGGTAAAAGAGCTCCCATAATATCAGAGATTAAATTTGTATCTCCATCCTTTGGTCTCTTAAGGTCTCCTGGTAACGTTGCCTCAATCGCAAAATGCATGATTGAGGCTGGCGCCATCGGGCTATCAATACTAACCGAGCCAACATACTTTTCTGGCTCCCTAGAGAACCTGCTCAATGCGCGTGTGGTTGTTGAAGCCCCTATTCTCATGAAGGATATTGTAGTGAGTATTGAGCAGATTGAGGTCGCCTGGAGGGCGGGTGCGGATGCAGTCCTCTTGATAGTTGCCCTTTTTGAGCGTGGATACTGTGAGACTGGGCTAGACGAGATGATCAAGCGCTTGCATGATTACGGCTTAGAGGTTTTGCTTGAAACCCATACTGCTGAGGAGTTTAAGGTGGCTCTTTCAACCGACGCGGACATTATTGGAATAAACAATAGGGATCTAAAGACGCTTAAAGTTGATCTAAATGTAACGAAGAGAATACTTGAGCGCTTTGATAGGTCGGAGACTAACGGTAGACCAATCGTCAGCGAGAGTGGAATAAGATCTCCAGAAGATATACGCTTTCTGAGGAAATGTGGTGCTGATGCATTTTTAGTTGGATCATCTATAATAACTGCGGAAGATATTAGCAAGTTTATTTCTAGGCTTGTGAATGCTTATGGCGGGAGCGAAGGTTAAAGTTAAAATATGTGGGATAACTAGGATTGAAGATCTTTATGCTTCAGCTATGGCTGGGGCTGACCTCGTCGGCTTTATAGTTGATGTTCCCTCATCCCCGAGAAATCTAACTATTAAGGAAGCCGAAGATTTAATTAAGGCTTCTCCTCCATCGGTTGTGAAAGTTGTGGTCTCGGTCTTTAGGAGCGTGGAAAGGCTCCTTGAAATATATGATAGGTTAAAGCCGGATCTCATGCAAGTACACGCGATTCCACGGGGACATAAGCAGATTAGAGAAATCGCCATGAGGGTGCCGATGATCAGAGCCATGAATATGTCTGAGAATCCCTCTCCAGAGGAAATTCTTCTAGAAGCTAGCACTTTTAGAGCCATTCTCGCCGACTCTCATGCTCCTGGGAAGCATGGCGGTACCGGCATCACCCATGACTGGAGTATTAGTGGGAGAATTAGAGATCTAATATATCCGAAACCGCTAATCCTCGCTGGCGGATTAAGACCTGAAAATGTTTGTGAGGCAATTCTAACAGTTAAACCATTCGCGGTGGACGTTTCCTCTGGCGTCGAATCTAAGCCTGGAATCAAAGATGAACAGAAAATAACCTCATTTATCAGAGAAGTTAGGAGGGCCGAATTATTTCTAAATGATTATTCATATTCCTCAGGTTTATGAGGCTTATTCTAGCTTAAAAACTGTTTAATCCCTTAACCTATATTAATTTTTATGCTCTTACTCTTTTTGAGGGATGGTTAATTAAATGATGGTTGGCATTGTTGGTAAACCCAACGTTGGCAAATCAACCTTCTTTAGCGCGGCAACCCTTGCAACCGTTGAGATCGCCAGCTACCCCTTCACAACAATAAAGCCCAACAGGGGCATCGGATACTTTAAAACACAATGCGTTTGCAGGGAATTTAATGTTAAGGATGAGCCTGTAAACTCTGTCTGCATAAATGGCATTAGGTTTATACCGGTCGAATTGATCGACTGCGCCGGGCTTGTTCCAGATGCATGGCAAGGTAGGGGTCTCGGAAACCAGTTCTTAGATGAGATTAGGAAGGCGGATGCCCTTATACATGTTATAGACGCCTCCGGGTCAACGGATATTGAGGGCAGAATAGTTAAGCCTGGGTTCCATGATCCCCTTGAAGATGTTAAGTTTCTGGAAAAAGAGCTTACAATGTGGTTTGCGCAGATCCTTAGGAAGGATTGGCCGAGAATAGCGAGGACTGCCGAGGCTAGGATGGCTGATCTCCCCTCACTCTTAGAGGAGAGGCTAAGCGGCCTAGCAATCAAAAGATGGCATGTTACTGAAGCTCTTAAGGCTACTAGATTAAGCGGCGAAAAACCGACGACGTGGAGCGAAGATGACCTTCTAAGATTTGTTGATGCATTAAGAAGGATATCAAAGCCCATGCTTATAGCGGCGAATAAAATGGATTTGCCGTTCGCCGAGGAGAATCTTAAGAGGCTTAGTGAGACGGGCTATATTGTTATACCCTGCTGTGCCGAGGCAGAGCTAGCTTTGAGAAGGGCTGCTGAGAGGGAACTAATAGAGTATATCCCAGGTGAACCGAACTTTAAAATAAAAGATCCTTCAAGGATCACGGATAGGCAGCTCAGCGCCCTTAAGGCGATTAAAGAGAAGATACTTGATAAATACGGTTCAACTGGTGTTCAGGAGGCTATAAACGCAGCCTTTAGGGTTCTATTAAGTATGATCGTCGTCTATCCGGTCGCTGATTCAGAGAGACTTACAGACCATTATGGAAGGGTTCTTCCTGAGGCAAGGCTTGTTCCAAAGGGTACAACCGCTAGGGAATTAGCCTACATAATCCATACGGAGCTCGGCGAATCCTTTATATATGCTGTTGACTCTAGGAGCAAAAGGAGACTTGGCGAAGACTATCAGCTTAAGGATGGAGATGTAATATCTATTGTAAGCGCTAAAAAGAGAGCATAGAAAAAGGAGGGTTTATTTACCAAATCTTCTTATACGCTTTTGATATGTTCTTATCGCCCTTAATAGGTCTATGCGCCTGAATTCTGGCCAATAAACGTCTAAGAAGCATAACTCGCTGTAAGCTGACTGGTAAAGTAGAAAGCCGCTTAGCCTCTCCTCTCCAGATGTCCTTATAATTAGGTCTGGATCCTGCTTTGGCAGAAATGACGTATAGAGATGCTGCTCAAAGATCTTCTCATCTATCTCCTCAGGGGACAATTTTCCCTCAGCAACCTTCTGGGCGATTTCTTTTACAGCATCAATTATTTCGGCTCTTCCACCATAGGCAATAGCCAAATTCAAGTAGCGTTCATTGAAATATTTTGTTTTCTCCTCAATCCTATAAATCATTTCTTGAAGGTCTGGCGGCAGAAGGTGTGTTCTGCCAATAACTTTAACTTTCACTTTGTATTTACGGACTTCCTCACTAACTAAAAGCTCCCCAAGTTTTTCCCTAAACAGATGCATTAGTTTCTCAACTTCCTCTTTTGGCCTTTGAAAGTTCTCTGTTGAGAAGGCATATAACGTTATGCTCTTGACGCCTAGATCGAGACACCACCTTAAAACTTCCTCCATCCTCTTTGCGCCATAGTAGTGTCCCATCCAAGGCTCAAGCCCACCTCTAGTAGCCCACCTTCTATTCCCATCCAATATTATGGCTATATGCTCTGGTTTACTCTTACCCTTCACTTGATGCCAAAGCCACTTCTCATATATCTTGTAGATTCCAAGCAGCGATAATAAAGTTCTAAGCATCAGCTTTCCTCCGGTCTACCAAGCTTAGCCGATAAATGACATTGACATCCTCTGACCTCTGGCAGAGATAATATTGTCTCAGCTATTATTTTACGGATTTTTGGCATAACGATCTTAGATGTCTCTAAAACCTCTTTATATGTAAGTCTATCAGCCATGCCAGCAGCCATATTTGAAACGAAACATATTGTCGCATAGCACATGCCAAGCTCCCGCGCGAGGACAGCCTCCGGAATACCAGTCATCCCAACAATATCGCATCCAAGAAGCCTAAACATTCTTATCTCAGCCGGAGTCTCAAAACGTGGCCCCTCAGTACAAACATAAACGGCCTGCTCATGAACTGCGCCAGTCTCCCTACCCCTTTCAATCAGGATTCTACGGATCTCTGGGCAGTAGGGCTCCGTGAAGTCGATATGTGTAACGGGCGCCTGATCATAGAATGTTAAGGGTCGTTGTCTCGTAAAATCTATTAAATCATGTGGAACCACGAGATCTCCTGGCTTAAATTTTGGGTTTATTGCCCCAACAGCATTCGTCGCTATAATTCTCTCAACTCCAAGATTATACAACGCGAATATATTAGCCCTATAATTAATTTTGTGTGGTGGTGCGTCATGTTTACGCCCATGTCTCGGCAGGAATGCAACCTTTCTGTTCTGGAGTTCGCATATTGAGATTGCATATGATATGCCGTAGGGGGTTCCAATATTAACGATTTCAGAAGCACTAAAGATTTCTTCTAGCCCTGTTCCGCCAATAACTGCTATAGGAACCTTCTTGACAGTCCCCCTCATAAATACCCGCACCCCCTAATCTTTTACGCTAAAGATATCTCTATACTTTTTGCCCAAAAAGTGGACTACTGGAATCAACATGGTAACAATAGCTATGCCAATAACTATTGAGACTATTAGTCCATCCAGGGGGAGCGCTGGATTAATTAATATCTTAGCTGCCTCATCAAAAATTTTCCAAGACCAGGCACAGGCAACTATTAAAACAATAGTCCTCCAGAATCTGTAATCGCGTGCGAGCACATGGGCAAGAGCCCTACCAAGCAATATTATAGAGAACCCTGAAATTACTGTCGATATTGAGGCGGAAATCACCATTCCAGCAATCTCAGCTATAGGTTTCGTGAGGATCTCTGCGCTGGGCATTATTTGGGATATAGACTGATATAAGCCGACGGCTATTAACATGATACCAAAAAACATTGAGAATCCTATAATTAATCCATGGGGAGAAAAGAATCTTGGAAGTGTAGAAGCAATCTTTTTATCTATTCCATATCCCTTCCCTAAAAGATAAAATCCAATTATTAGTAACCCTATGATCCAGGCCCATGTTCCAATATCATACTTAACGAATATCGCTATAAGAGACAGTATGCCAAGCATAACTAAAAGTATTCCGGGAAGTCCAAGAATCATCCTTGAGTATCTTGGATCCTCAAGAACCCTCCTTAAATATTTTGAGAATAAAACCGCGGTCTCCTCTATCGATTTACTGTGCCTCACTATGACCCTCCTGATTGAGGAGATAGGCACTCTAGATTGTATCAGCGGCAGAATCTCCTCATCTGAATATCCATCCGTCACCAGAATTAGACTGGTGGGACTAAACCCTCTAATAACTTCATTTAGCTCTGATATTAACTTCCTATCAGCGGCGACTCCGCCAAGCTCCGATCCAGCTATCGTTGCCACCTGACATAAAATATTGGTCGGAGCACCGCGCTCTAAACTCTCACATATCCTAACAGCCTCAAACATGGCGTTGGCGTCAGCCTCCTCCGGATCAGCGAGCAACAGCTTTATCGCTGCATCGATATTTTCTTTCTTGCCGATAATTGGTGTTTTAATGCCAGCCTTCCTGCCAATGTCGTTATCTCTATCAACACATAAAATAAGTATGCGTTCCTCTCCTGACTCCTGAGTTTCCTCTGCTGGCATCTTTCTTCTACTAAAACTAAGTTTTTGAAGATATTTAAATTAATGCAAATGCTTAAATATTATCCGTGCCCGTTTCCCCCTCAAAAAGCATCTTAAATTCCTCAAAAGATATTTTTTCTCCCCGTCCAATTTTTTCCGAAGCTTCCTTCTTAATCTTCTCTTTAAGCATAGAAATACGTTCGGCTCTCTCGCGCTTCTCATTATACTTAATGGTCTCCTTTATTGTCCTAACCTGATTAAGCAGATCTTTATATTTGGAGCGCAGTTCCGAAATTTTCTCTCTCCCCCTCTTATATTCTTCATTCACCCTTTCAATCTCAGCTCTCACCTCACAGAGCTCCCTAAATGTTTCAGCGAGTCTCTCCTGAATCCTCCGCTTCTCTGATACCCTCTCCGCAATCCCATTTACACATGCACTAATTCTTCCCCTAATTTCCTCAATGCTATTCCTTGTGGCCTGAGCTTCATTCATCATGGACTTTAGTTCCCTATAGAAATAGAGTTGTTCTTCCAGCGACTTAATCCTTGTAATAATCTTTTTCTCCTCATCTAACGGAAGGGGCGAAGTCTGAATCCTCCAATCAAGGCTTGAGATTTCTGCCTCCAAATCCTCTTCCCTCTTTTTGGGCCTTGTCTTTGAATATTCCTTAATTTTCCCTCTAATTTCTTTAAGATGAGCGATTTTCTCATCCTTTTCCCTTTTAAGGTCGGATAGCGCCTCATTTAACCCTCTAATCTCTTCCCTCAAAACATTTAACCTACTCTTACAGGCCATAGACTCAGCCTTAAGTTCCTTCATCTTGAGGAAAAGTTTCTTTCTCCTATCCTCTAACCTATAGATCTCAGAGAGAACCCTCTCGATCTCATTCTTTACACTTAACATTTCTTGCTCCTGCTCAGCAAGTCTATGCCTTAATTCTTCAGCCATTTTTCTTCTCTCTTGTTTTTAACTAGAACCTCAATATTACTATTCATGCAATTTAAGCATTTCCACAAACAACAGGGTTATTCTTCTATCAAGGTTAAGATTTTTTCTGTCATTTTTAACGTTGTTTAAGATAAATTTATATATTTGGATGGATTATCCAACCAATGATGGTGATGATCGTTAACACCTCTCGAAGGAGCATCTTATCAACAAGAGTTTTATGCTTAGTTATAATGTTAGCTTCAATTAATTTGGCGTCAAATTACGTAATGATTGGCATCCCAAATGTAAAGTTTATGGATTTGATCGTTTTCCTAAGCGGCTACCTAATTGGCCTTATCCCTGGAGTTCTTGTTGGTGTTCTCACATGGCTTGTGTATGGAACCCTAAATCCACTAGGTTTTAACCTCATCATACTGGCTGCCACATGCTTAAGCGAGACGCTTTACGCTATTTTTGGATGGCTCTCCAGAAGACTTAATCTGAGTTCAGATGCTTCATCTCCATTAAAGATTAATGGGGGAACTTTTTGGCTGACAAACTTAAAGTTTGGCATAATTGGCTTCTTTGCAACTTTCATTTATGACTTGATCACGAATATTGCATCCGTCGTTATAGTTGGGCTACCACCCATAATGGCTATAATTACTGGCGCATGGTTCGCGGTAATACACGAAGCATCAAACTTTCTTTTCTTCTTTTTCGGCTGTATTCCACTCATCCTACTCCTTGAAAAAATAATATCTGAAAAGGAGGTGATAAGACCATGAGTAAAAAAGGCTATTGGATGTGGTCTTCGCTAGGTCTTCTCTGTCTTCTTATAATAGCAGTGTACCTCGCAGCATACTATTATAGCGAGAGCATACACTACAAAACCCTCTATGAGAGGGCGGCAGCAGACCTGAGAAAACTGACGATGAAGGTAAACATATTGATCGACTATGGAAATGGGACACTAGTATGGTATAATGGCACGATGGTTCCAAAGGAAGCCAGCGTCTTAATGGCGACAAAAGTTGTTGCTGCTGTTGAGGGCACAGAGTATCCAGATATGGGAACATTTGTAGATAGTATAAATGGCGTTAGAAATGAAAGCGGCAGATACTGGATTTGGTATATATGGAACCAAGACAAGAGAGAGTGGGAATGGGGGCCAGTAGCATCCAACAAATATATTCTCCATGAAGATGACATAATAATGTGGAAATATGAAAAATTTTAAAAAATAAGGATACCTCTAGAAACCACTAACTTACTTTGATACAAAATCGGTACGCCCATCTCCACCAATCCATTTTTCTCTATCAAAAAATCGACTCTATACCACATTCATGAAATGTTGGTCGGGCGGGCAGGATTTGAACCTGCGACACTCCGGTCTCTGTACGCCTGGTAGGCTGAACAAGCACCTACCACAGGTAGGCGCCTACAGCCTCTCCGCCAGCCAATAAGTGGCTAGCTCGGAAGCTCTACCAGGCTGAGCTACCGCCCGACCAAAATCAAAATAATAAGGAAATAAGATATATGTTTTTCGCAGTAAGAATCATCGAAAATCACCTTTTTCCAGAATTTTAGACCATTTTTTCCTTTATTACTCAAAAATTATATTTTTATAAGGTTCTCGTCTCCTTTTGATATGCTGCCCAAAGTGTATTTTGAACCCAAAAAATGCTCGCTTACGTAAAAATTAAATCTTCATTTTTCTTTTAATTATGATGCTGAGGGCCGGTAGTTCAGCGGTATGAATGCCGCCCTCGCAAGCGCCATATAAAGCCGAGCGCGGCGGAGGTCGCGGGTTCAAATCCCGCCCGGTCCACCAAATTTTTTAAGCGAATCCTTTATATAATAGCGATTTCTTAGTTTTTCTTGATGTTTAGGGCTAAGTATGGGTATTTGCTTGAGGATGAGGATGTTAGGCGCTGGTTTGATAATTTGGCTGCTAAGTCTCTATTAACCGCTACGGTTTACCTTAGGAATCTCGGCCTTTACTGCGAGCTGAATGGTACTGATCCTAAGGGCATTCTTAGGGATGCTGGCTCCAAGGCCTTTAGGGATCGCTTCGCGGATTTTGTTAGGCGTTTGGAGCGTGAGGGTAAGGCCGGCTCATATATTGCTAGGTTTAAGAAGGTTTTGAATAGCTGGC
>JAWBXL010000046.1:0-10298 GCA_038867895.1 Bathyarchaeia archaeon
TAGGCGCGGCGAGCCCCGTCAGCATCGCTCCAAGAAATGATCCGGGCATCGCCGTGGTCTCGGCGACCAGCGCGAGCCTCCAATCGAGCCTGCCCTGCCGGTGATAGGCGAGGGCGGATGCGGCTCCAGCGAAGACTATGGCGGCCATGCTAGTTCCAATTGCATTGTGAGCATCGAACCCGGCTAAGATCATGAGAGCGGGAACGGTGATGACGCCGCCGCCGAGGCCTAGCATCGCGCCTAGAAATCCCGCAAACAGCCCTAGGAAAATGATTGTGGACAAGTGAATGAGGGCCTCGAGCAACATCACTAATTTCGCTGAGGCCACTCTAAAGCCTTATCTGAATATTACATTAACCTCCATCCCCATATAATTTAAGCTCAATCTTCATATTTGTCTTTCAAAATTAAGCACTATAATAATTAACGTGGTTTTCGGCCATTAAAGAGATAAAAATAAAAAATGATATTTTGTCTATTCTCGAAGGAAAGCTTTTAGTTGTTCCGGATTCAACGGAGTCATGAGCATAGCATAATCTGGTAATTCGTCAAATATGTCCTCATATGCTTTATAGAGCTGTTCTGGTGTGAAAATGGGTGGATCAAAGTAATTTATCTTCCTTGCCGGCATACCGTGTAGGCATTTAATCATTTCCCAAATTAAATAGAGTTGCTGGGTCTGTGGATTACAAACGATTAATAGGTCAAATTTGTACTGACGTTGTTCCTTGATTATGATCACGAAATCTTCTTCGGTTACTACGATTTCACTAGGATTTAGTCCTGCCTCTTCGAATGCCAATGGTACCATCGCCGCAATCCCACCTCCTTGGCTTATAAATCCCCTAAAATTGGGATCTCTAGCTATTACATCGGCAACCATTTCTCTCGTCTTAGGAATAGACCATTCCGTGTCTATTCCTATATATTGAACACCCTGATCTTTATATTCTTCTAACGCATGTACAGCTCCTTCCCACCTTTGTATAGCTGAGGGTGCACCAGGAATACCCCTAAGCACACAAACCTTACGCTTTTCTCGCGGATGTTTTCTTATTAGTGTTTCAGCTACGAATTTTGCTTGTAGATATCCGCTTTTGTAATAGTTTGTCTGGTGTATTGTCCCGAATTTCTTCAATTTTCCATATGGGTATGGGTCAGGAGCTTCAACACAAAGTCCCGTGAATATTCCCATATCTGTAACTCTTTCTATGTCTTCAATCAAAGCTTCTCCTCTAACAGGATCTATAATCATCGCATCGCATCCCCATTCGATTAACTCCTGTATATTCCTTTTTTGTTCCAAAACATCTCCCCCAGCATCCAATACTCTCCAGTCTTCAACCCAACCAGCTTCTTTTAAGGCCTTCAAAAAGACGTTTGTCTCAACCGCCTGCATTCTTCTCCATGGATTACCGGTCCAAGGCACTGTTATGCCAAGTCTGTATGGAGGGTTCTTACGTGGCCATTGGGTCCATCCAGGATCCCATGGCGCTGAGAGATAATCTCCTATCCAGGGAAGCTCCTGTGGAGCAGTTGCCGTAACCGTTACAGTTTGTGTAACTGCTGGACTAACCGTCGGTGTAATTGTTTGTGTAATTGTTTTTTCCATGGTAATTGTTTTTTCCACAATTGTGGTTGGTTTACTTAACCATGCAGCAACTCCACCAACAACAAGACCTGCAGCCAATCCACCTACAAATTTTAAATAATCCCTCCTAGTTTTTCTTTCCTCCATCTAGCCGCACCTCATGCAATTTTTTTATGAATCACCGGTATTTAAATTTATTACATAATTCTTTAGCGGGTGCAAAGTTTTTTATTTTTTCCCTTTTTAAGGTTTCTACATCCTCCGGAAAACTCTCAGAGTTTTACGTCAATGAGTTCCGGATAAGCGCAATCTTGGAAAATTATTCTTCTTGAATATATTATTTCATAATCTTTGTGGATACATAAAATTCAAACAATAATGGCTATAATTAAAAACCAATGAACATTAATGATAGAATAAGAATCGTGAAATATCTATCGTCTCATATTTTGGAAAATTTTTGTAAATAATGATGATCAAGTGAAAAATGGAATTCGTATGCGACGAAAGCCTCCTTTTTCGGGTTGCATCATTTAATTTACTTTTTTATTTTCATTTGCTTTATCACACTTACCATTAATATTATTAGGCCTGTAAAAATTAGAATTCCCGGAGTACCGAATCCTAATGCTACCAAGATGCCCCTTATATTTCCGTAAAGAAGGGCGGCTATGAATGTTCCAATTACGCCTCCTTCACCACCTCTAAAAGTGGTTCCCCCTAATACAGAAACCGCAAAAGAGCTTAGCAAGAAATCCAATCCAATACCGGCAGGAGCTACAGAAAGATTCGGAGCCAAAACTCTTCCAAGGTAGAGCAAGCTGGATGCTGCCGCGAAAATTCCGGCAAGAGTGTAAACAATCACTATTATCTTCTTTACATGAACTCCCGCGAAATGTGAAGCAATAGGATTCGATCCAACGGCATAGATTTCCCTACCATATGTGGTAAATCTAAGCACAAACCACATGATTAATGTAACAATTACCCACATGATTACCACGCTAGGTATCCCAATAATCTCCGAGACCCTCACAAATTCAATTATAACTGGATGAGCCCCTCCACGAGCAAAACCCTTGGTGTAGACCAAAGTAATGCCGCTTATAGTCGTCATCATGCCCAGAGTCATAATTATGGGTGGAATTTTCGCTAATGCTATTCCCAGACCATTAACTGATCCGGTTAATGCCCCGATTAGGAAAATGATAAGTGTCGGTATCCACCAAGGACATTCGCTGAGGATTGGTGTTTCTCTAAATAATACCGCACCTATTACGGCTAGACCCATTGTTAATGAGCCTATTGATAGATCTACACCCCCCGTTAGCATAACTATTGTTTGCCCGATTGCAAGAGTCCCGACAATAGCAGCTCTTTTAAATAACTCTTTTTGATAACCCTCAGTCCAGAAGTTTGGTATGAAGAAACCACCTATGATCATTAGCATTATGAAAGCTCCTAAAAGAACCAAGTACTCCATTCTAATTTTCGCAAAAGCATTTTCCTCCTCACTTTTAACATTCCTCTTTCCTTTTCTGATCATTTTATAACCTCCCTTTGGCCTCAATCATAAATTTACTGAAAGCCGCTGAGGCGACGAGTAAAACGCCATTTATGATGTACTTGTACCACGCAATCACTTGTATTTGGAAGAGAAATGTTGTAATGGATCCTAAGAGTAATACCGCTGCACAAGTATTTGGAAATCTTCCTACACCACCAGCAGCACTAGTACCTCCAAGAAAGACTGCTGTTATGGAAGCAAAAAGCAGGGGTGCGCCAATATTTGGGTCCCCTACCTGAACATAAGCAGTATATATTAAGCCTCCAATAGCTGTTAAAAGTCCACTTAAAACATAAACCATGAGTAGCAATTGACCTACACTTATCCCTCTAAGGATAGACTTTTCCTCCGAACATCCAACAGCATATATTAGTCGTCCAGTACATCTTCGTTCTAAGAAAAGTGTTCCGAGAATAGCCACTATTACAAACATGAGCATAGGTCCCATCGGGATTCCACTTACATATAACATTACACCGTTAATGAAATCGGGATAAATATCTCCTCCGGGCTGCGGACGTATAAATAGTGAAATTCCATCTAGCATGAACATCGTGCCAAGGGTTACTATGAACGGGGTTACTCCAAATTTTGAGATACATACGCCGTTAAATGTTCCAACAAGCACCCCGATCATAAGAACAATCAATATTATGATTATGAGAGGCCATTTCATATCCATTAAAAGTGATGAAATCACGGTTATTAAACTAACGAGTGAGCCTATGGTTAAGTCAAATCCCTTGGTAAGAATAACAATATTTTGTGCGAGAGAGACTATCAGCAGCGGTGTTGAAAACAGCATTACTCTATACATGTTAGAGACTGTGAGAAAACTAGGCGAAATGATCGCGAACACCCCCCAAACAATTATTAAAACTGCAAACATATAATAGCTTGAGAGGAATTTCCTCATATGGAATAAAACGCTGAGGGGCATTTGATCACCCTACGATTTATAATTCTTTAAAGTACCCTCTTAAAATGTTTTCTTCCGTAATTTCATTTTTCTTCAACTCCTTTATAATTCTTCCTGAGTGCATTATGAGCACTCTATCTGGTAAATTAACCACTTCTGAGAGTTCGGATAAAAGTACGACAACCCCTATACCTCTGTTTGCCAGATTTCTCAAGATTTTGTAGACCTCTATTTTTGTTGCTATGTCAAGCCCTTCCGTCGGGTTAGCAAGCAGTAAGACTTTAGGCTCCTTACAAATATATCTTCCAATTATTACTTTTTGTTTATTTCCACCACTGAGTTGAGTAATAGGTACATCGAGAGATGGTGCTTTTATAGAGAAGGATTTTATAATATCTTTAACATATTTACTTAACTTTGACCCAATAATTACTCCTGCCTTA
Organism: Bathyarchaeia archaeon; assembly: GCA_038867895.1. GTDB lineage: Archaea > Thermoproteota > Bathyarchaeia > Bathyarchaeales > DTEX01 > DTEX01. The sequence goes on from JAWBXL010000046.1 coordinate 4,521, forward strand.
TTACATCTGTCAAAGAGGGGTATGGAAATGTTCTCTTTCACCGAAAGATTAGGGAAAAGTTCTTCTAATTCTCTATTTTCTGAAACATATATTATTCCACATCTTATTGCATCTCTTGGATTCCTAATTTTAACTCTCTTCCCATTTAAATAAAACTCTCCATATTCTCGTGGCAAGATACCATATATCATCCGAAGAACTTGAGACATGCCTTGTCCTCCTAGTCCTGCGAGAGCTAAAATCTCTCCTTCAAATACCTCAAAACTAACATCTACACCATTTCCTTTCAAGTTTCTTATCTCCAAGATTTTCTTATCAGATACTTTGGTAGCTTTTGGAGGAAAATATTCATGGCTTTTTATGTCCACTCCAATCATCATGCTAATTATTTGGTCTCTTTCTATTTCCTTACCGGTTAAACTTTTGATCACCTTTCCTTCTCTTAAAATTATAACCTCATCGCTAATTCTTAAGATTTCTGCCAGCCTGTGTGAAATGAAAAGGACAGCTTTTCCGGAATTCTTCAAATGTTCCATGTGGTTAAAGACTAGTTTGACCTCATCTTCGGCTAAAGGGGCAGTAACCTCGTCGAGTATAAGGAGGTTTGGGTTATAATAGAGTGACTTAGCGAATTCTATAAGCTTTATCTCATTAGGTTTGAGATATTTTGCCTTTAGATCTATGTCTATATTGTTGATATTGATATCTTTCAAGAAGCTCTTAAGCTCTTTTTTCATCGCCGGATACGATAGTAAACCCCATTTATAGAATCTGTTTTCTATCTCTAAGAAGAAATTTTCAACTACAGTCATTTCAGGTATTAACGTGTTTTCCTGATGCACGCAAGCAATCTTGTGCTCCAGTAGTGCTTCTTTTGAGTTCCTATAGTTAACTTCCTTACCCCTGACAAATATTCTTCCTTTATCGCTTTGGTATACGCCACTTATGATTTTAACTAGTGTAGATTTACCTGCACCGTTTTCACCAACTAAAGCTGTTATCCTGCCCATTTTTAACTCTATGCTGACGTTGTCAAGAGCCTTAACTCCAGGAAACGTTTTTACAATGCCCTCCGTAGAAAGATAGACCTCCACCATTTATGTGCTGCTAACTAATCATATCTTTCCATTATTTAACTTTTATTTAACACTGGCATACTTTAAACCTAAGACTTAACTTTTTATCTAAGCTGGTGCTTAACCACATATGATGGTGATTAACTTTTTGTGTTTAACCGAATTCACAATTTTTGAGGAAGAATAGAATAATGAAAAAGGGCGAATAATTGAATAATGTAATGAAAGAAATAATCTCGCAGGGGTTTTCAAAAATCTCTAAATTTATAAGCCTTTTATTCCTAGGCTCATTATTTTTAATTAATTCGATTTCAGGTAGATGGTGTCTGAGTAGGAAAATTTAGTGGTGGAGTATTGCCTTTTTATTACTTCATGCCTATTCTTGACCTTTATTATCATTCCATTTCTACAGTCAGAGCCCGGGTATTAAATATGTCCTTGTATCCTTTTTATTGAATTATCCCTTTTAGCATTCCCTTCAATAACGGTGAGTTTGAAAGGGATAAATCTATTTTCATGAGAGTTATGGGTCCTATTAGAAAGCTGGTATCTACCACATTGCGTTTTCATTAACGATGCTTAAAACTCTCGGCTTTAAAATCCGGCTAATTAAGAATAGCTTTAGTAATAATATCAACATAATCGCAATGTGATACTAGTATGTGACTTTTCGAGGTTCTTCAATTATTTTTGTGAGGTTAGGATGCGTTCATGTTTGATGTTAGCTCTTCTCATAAGGGATGGATATATGTTACTCATCATAAAGGCTGTTCAGTGAGTTAGCATAATGTACATCGTTAGCAGGCTCATTGCATCTGCCTCGCAGCACAAGGGAACTTCCCTTCCTCATATAACATCCTTTTTCAAGTCCTTCTTTGATGCAAATAAAGTTTTTATGGCGCTGCGCAAGACCTCTCTAGATAAATCTTCAGAAATATTGAGTGATAATTTTTCTAGTGCATTATCCGCTTCTGAGTCGGGAATATTTGCTGCACTTCTTCCTAACTCTTGAAAACCTCTTTTTCTATCATAATGCTAAATTCCTTCTTCATCCTGTTTTATACACATGTCTTGCCACCAGAAGAATCGTTTGAAGATTTGATCTTGTTTCCCTCTCTCCAAGTTATCTTGATAAATAATAAACTTGCTTTCTGATATTTTTCTTAACTGCCGATGCTCTACAAATTATCTTTGCTTGCCCTAGGTTGTACAAAGCTGTGGCTCTATGCCTTCACTCTTTAAAAATGATATCATTTTCCAATTCCACATACTAAAAGTACCAAATTCTGAAGTAATTATGAGTGTTTGTAAAGAGGATTTTTGATATCTTGAGCAAATTATAGAGCTCACCATATACTTGAGGAAAGAGTATCGCGTCTGCATCTTCAAGTATTGGACTATCTATAGGAATAGGATCCGCAATTTCTGCCCTAATCCTTCAGTAATTCTTTCAACTCTTTAATCTTTAATTGATTATAGTACTCATAATCATTTTTGAACCAAGGTAAACTGGAATTAACTTTGCTTTCAACATAGTCTTTTTATATCCTCATTTCTCGAAATTTAGTCTTTCAACAGGTAAAATGTTGGTAAGCAAATTCCTAAACGAAAAGCTTATATTTTAAAAAGGTTAAAAATTATTAAGAGGTGAGGTCTAAATTGATAAAAGTTGGAATAGATAGTTACTGTTACCATCGATATTTTGGTGAAATATATGATATACAACCTAAAACTGACATTAGGTGGACCTATGAAAAGTTCGTAGAAAGAGCGAGGGAGCTTGAAGTAGATGGCGTAAGTCTTGAAACCTGCTTTTTACCCAGTATCGAAGAAGAATACATTCGCAAATTAAGAAGTATGCTGGACAAATATAACCTAGCTAGAGTGTTAGCCTGGGGTCATCCAGATGGATTTGAAGGTGGTAAAAATGAAAAGGCGCTAGACGATTTGAGAAAACATTTCAATGTAGCTAAAGCTCTTGGAACAAATATCTTAAGAATAGTTGGAAGTAGTTTAAAGTATCGCGATGAGCCTCATGAGCCACAGCTTAAAAGGTTGACGAAAATTCTAAAAAAGGCTTGTGAAGAAGCAGAAACATATGGTTTAATTCTTGCGATAGAAAATCATGTAGACTTTACTTCAGATGAGATATTGACTTTAATCAACAGAGTTGGATTTGATAATCTAAAAGTTAATCTTGATACTGGGAATGCCCTCAGGATGTTCGAAGATCCGGTACAGGCTACTGAAAAATTAGCTCCATATACTGTGTCAACGCATATAAAGGATTTAAGTCCCGTGAAAAATGGTAAATGTTATAATACGAGAGCCGCGCCAAGGGATTGGTTCTTCTGGTGTAGTGTCCCCCTCGGGGATGGAATAATAGATATTGCTGAGATCATAAGAGTTCTTCATGATGCAGGCTACAAAGGATTCTATGCTGTTGAAATAGATATCTTAAAAGAAGGATATAAAGATGAGGATGAGGCTGTTGAAAAAAGTATTAAATACCTAAAAAGTTTAAAGTTCTAATTAAAAATTATGTTTATTAATTTTTTATCCTAATTACGATTTTAATCTTTACTGTAAGATGCTTTTATCTGGCGCTAAATATACTGAAAAGATGAAATACTCAAAATAGAAAGCAGTGAAAACTCTTCCAGAGTAGATTACCTGCAAATTTCAGATTTTTATGCTTATTAACTGAAGATATTAATGAAATTGACTTAATAAACTCACTAGGCAGAATCATGTGAAAAGAGCCTAGCTCCTTGAAACGAAATATATATATAAGACCTAAATTGGAAGTTAGATGAGTACTCATGTTAGATTTTATTGGGAAGTCTGAGGGAGGGGAAGAGCTCCCCAAAATAGGTGTTGGCATACTTGGTTACGCTTTTATGGGCAAAGCTCATAGCCATGCATACATAGACTTGCCTATCTTCTTCCATCCTCCACCAGCGAAGCCTATTTTGGTGGCTATCTGTGGAAGAAACGAGAAACTTGTACGTGAAGCTGCTAGGAGATATGGTTATAAGAAATATTATACTGAATGGGAGAACCTCGTTAAGGATCCTGAAGTACAGCTATTTGATAACTGTGCACCGCATAATATGCATGCGGAGCCCTGTATAGTTGCAGCAGAGGTTGGAAAGCACATTCTTTGCGAGAAACCTCTCGCGATGAATGCAAATGAAGCAAAGAGAATGTTGGATGCTGTGAACAGGGCGGGTGTGAAGCACATGGTTGGATTTAACTACAGATTTGTCCCCGCAGTATTACTTGCAAAGAAGCTCATAGAGGAAGGTAGATTGGGTAGAATTCGTTTCTTTAGAGCTCGTTACCTTCAAGAATGGGCAAGAGATCCAAGCTTCCCCTTGGTTTGGTACCTTCGGAAAGAGATAGCTGGTTCAGGACCTATAGGGGGCTTAGGCTCTCATATAATCGATTTAGCAAGATTCTTAGTAGGAGAGATCAAGTCTGTTTCAAGCATGATGACGACGTTTATAAGGGAGAGGCCATTACCCGAAGATCCTACTAAGAAAGAAAAAGTTCAAGTTGAGGATGCTTTTGTAGCTTGTATAGAATTCGCTAATGGTGCAATAGGCACAGTAGAAGCTACCTATGTTGCTGTGGGAAGAAAGAATTATAACAATTTTGAAATAAATGGTGAGAAAGGGAGTATTGAATTTAACCTAGAAAGATTAAATGAGCTTAGAGTTTACGGTGTCGATGAAAGCAACAAGGATATTATAGGATGGCGTGAAGTTCTTGTCACAGAAGCTCATCATCCATTCATCAAATTCTATTGGCCACAGGGGCACATCATTGGCTGGGAACATACGTTCTTAAATGAAATATACTACTTCCTAGACTGTATTGTTAACGATAAGGATGTAGGACCCTACGGTGCAACGTTTGAGGACGGATATCGGTGTAATGTGATATTAGATGCTATTATAGAATCTGCTAAAACCGGAAAACGAATAGCAATACAATATTAAATCCATTGATCTAATTTACATTTTTGTCGAAACTTTCTTTGATGCATTAACTTCATTATCCTTTCTACCATCTCATTTTTGTTTTCGGGGGCATCGAGCATCTGTGCTGATAAATCTATTGATAAGGGGCTTATTGGTTCACGTGGAATCTTGATCATTTGGTTGCTTCTTGCTCCTTAACGAGTTTGTAAAGTATCTTAGCATACGGCTCCATTTCAGAACTTGTTTAGCCCTCCTCTGATCGAGACTCAGCTAGCATATGTCGTTGCTTATGTGGAACATGTCTAAAACTTGCATCGTGGGGTAGATTATCTGAGCCACTTTCTCGAGCTCCCAGTATTTAGGGTCTGCCGTCAAGTTGCTTGCCCAGATAGCTCGACCCTGTTTAAGTCAATTTCAGCAGCCTTCCAGATCTCAAGAAGATAAGAAAAGCTGGAGATCTCTTCTCGAGAATTCCTTCCATCTTGCTATTTATCATTGCGTGTCAGGTGTATTTATAAATAAGGGAGCGATTGAGACATAGGGAGAATATGGAGGCCTTAAACGAGGAAAATGTGAGGCTGCTATCATTACTCAGGAGAACTACGGTTGAAATATTAACCGAGGAGGAGCTGGCCTCTCTCATTAAAAGCGGGGATATAACAGCGTATATCGGATACGAGCCAAGTAACGTCCTTCACATAGGATCCTTGGTAGCA
>JAWBXL010000047.1:0-9966 GCA_038867895.1 Bathyarchaeia archaeon
GATTCCGAAGGAATATAGGCCTTGGTTTGGTGGAAGCAATGGTCTATGAGCCATCATTAAGAGAGAATTTTTATCCGAGGATAACAGGTGGAACCCCGGCTGCAGCACTATAAATTCGTCTTTCTCAAGCCTTAACCTTGCTCCATCTAAATCGATAATGGTCTCTTCCGCAACGAATAAGTAGGCTTCGCTCAGAAATTATATAATTGCCCGAAGCCAATATTAATGTTGCTCCTTTTTTCCACAGGCATATATCTTTCTCAGCAACCACGTGGCGATCAAAATCGAACCCTAAAATAAAGGGTTCGGCAATTTCACTAAATAGCGAGCCTTTTGGAAGGAGCCTTCAAAATTAATATGGAAGCATCCACATCGATCTTGATATTATCAGCAGTACTGTTCCGATAGTTATACCTATACCATCACCAATAGCTATGCCGACTAAGAGAAGCCTTTTATTGTCTTCCCACCATCTTCCAAGGAATCGGGGCGCAATTTGATTTATAAGACCACCTATAAATTGGCCCAAGACAATTGAGGGCATCATGCTTATCCCTGTAAGTATTGAGATTGGTAACCAATATAAGTGTAATACGTTTGCAATAACGCATAACGCAAAACCTGTAACGAATGACCCCAAGATTACAGGAGTTTTGAATAGAATACCCATCCATAGCCATTTATTCCATCTCACTAGCTCTAGGGCCATTATGGGCCAGCCTGAGACTGTAAACGGATAGGAATATGATGGTATGGGAGCTGCTTGCCACAGAATGTTTACATATAGAAAACCGAATATCACTGTGGCAATAACAGTTATAAGATACCCCTTCAGATACTCATTTGGTCTAACGCCGCATAAGCTACCCATTTTTAGCATTCCAGTGATATTAGCCCCTCCTAAACTGAGTAACATGAAGTCCCTGCCAAACCATGCGTCTACATCTCTGTACCCGCTATAATAAATCGTAAATTCCTTTAGATAGGGAACCCAAAAACCACCAAATGTTACACCAGCTGATTCTGCGGAAACCGTAGTCGCCAGAAAAGACCAGCCCATTGTTAAGAAAACCAGAATCCATAGTGGAAACTCAGGAACTAATATATGAAAAATTATGATTGCTACGCTTGTAGATCCCAGAAATCCAAGTAATAAGAGTTTAAGACCTAATGTAGAACTGGTAGCGAAGGATTTAAAGAGACGAGCAAAGCTTCCTGGACGAAGTATCATTGGAGATAAAGCAACTGCGAGCGCAAAACCAATAGTTACGCTAGTCCACCAATACATTTGTGACCTTGCATAATTCCACCCTAAACCCATGTTGGGAGCCCAGTCAACCCAAATATTACTTGAGACTAAGTAAGGATTGAAGAATATATATGTTGCAATAGCTGTAATCGCCATAGCAAAAACAACCTTAAATGGGATAACTGCACCAGCAAGTATCGTGAAAAGAGTTGTATCCACGCCGAAAACAGCCCCAGGCCACTTAGTTTCAATGAGACTTGTAGCGTCCTGTAATCCTCTCGGGAACAGTCGGAAAACAGTTATTCCTAAAGCATAAGGGAAAAACCAGCTAAACATATTATACATGAAACCAATTGTTGCAGCTAGGTAGAGCACCCTCTTTTTTCCCCGTTCTGTACCAGATAAAGTAAGGACAGCGAGAGCATTAGCCGTCTGGGCCGGAAACTCCAGCTTTTCTACTTCCACAAATCTTTGATAGGTAAATAAGCCAAGTGAAATATCAGCAATTGTCACTAAAACTACGTTTATGACCAAGTTTAAGAGAACAGGTCTTAATATACCTGGAGAAAGGAGATGTCTCTGCAGATAGGTTAAATCTGCAAGTTCTCCTTGAGGAGCCCACCAATAGGGGATGTTCTTTATCCCTAGCTCTCCAGGAAAAGGGGAATTTGCAACGTATAGGTTAAAGATGGGGGTCAGAAAAATATACGTCATCGATATAGTCATCGGATAGAAGGCAAATATGAAGAAGATTTCTCCTGCAGATAGTTTCGCGCCCCCGATCTCGGATAAGAGATACCATAAGAGAACGACCACCCATAAAATATTGTAGCCAAAGGCAAGGAAAATTCCTGTACCATATGCTATACCGAAACCGCCACCAAAACCGAGAAGACTCAGCTCAATTAATCCAGGAGAACCTATTAACGTCAAGTATAGTATTAGCGGCTGAACTACCGCTGCTGCAAATATTATAGCGAGTATTGATCTCCATGTAAGTGCCCTTTCATATTTAACAGTTTCCAAGCTCATTTTACTTCGCCTCAACATCGTTTATATGATTGTTAAATTTACTATACTTCATTTTAAATGAATTAATATACTTAGCTTTATCTGATAAGGAGAGAGCTCTCCAGTTTAGGAATTGCTTCCGTATTAAATCAATGAAGATCTTATTGGAAGTAATCCATGTATCTACATGCCCCGTTAATCGATGAAGAACAATTTCAAAAGACATTCTATTACCTCCTGCTTTGACGGCTCTAATTCTGACATTTTGTGTTAATCCCACATCGTAAGGTGCAAGTCTTATAGTTGACACTATCTCGTAAACACTATGGCTCACAGATATCTTTGAAGCCATAGATACAAACTTTTCATACACTCCAGTTGAAGAATCAATATATTCTTTTATATATTCTAATGCTCCTCCAGACTCTTCTTCAGTAAGAATGAATGGAAGCGGGATAGACCATTCGTCACCCTTTGGACTTGTTGGAATTTCCCATTTTCTTCTTAATGAAGGAACAGAGAGCCTCGACGCTTTAGCTGATGGATAAACACTTGCTAAAAGTGTTGCAATTACGATTATAAGCATTGAAATTATTACAAATGTCGATGCATAATTTACATAGTAGTTCTTAGGCAACAATCTTAGAAGATCCATAAGTCCAGTAACGACATTAGATATCATGTATCCAGAAAGAGCCCCCACCACTGCATATAAGATAGATTCAGATAGAAAGAGAGATGCTATATGTGTTGGATTCAAGCCAACTACAGTATATATAGATATCTCTTTTAACCGTTCGTAAACAGCTGATATCATCATGTTTAATATGGTAAGTGAACCAATGAAAAGCGGTATTAATAGCCATGTTAAACCTGATATCCCAAATAAAACCATAGCGCTAAAGATAATTGTACGATCAGAAAGGCCAGCATAAACATTTAATCTTAAAGCCTGCCTGGATAACGATTCCGCAAAAGGTATAATTGCGCTTTCGTTGCGGAAAAATATTCCAAAACTATAGGGAGTAGTCATAAAGTTTTCTATTAGTAGCTTATAGGGTACAATTACATATTCTCGTGGCGACAAGGTTGTTATAGAACCTTCCTTAAATAAAATGGGGCTGAAAGATATTTGATCTATATCAGATAAACTACCTAGAATATCGTCATCTAATATCCCAATAATAAGAAGATCTATACCCAACAGTTTAATTTTTTGATTAACAGTTACATTCATTCTCTCTGAAAGGCTCTTTGGCAATAGAACAACATAATAATCGGTTGGTAAAAGCCATCTTCCCTCAATTAAGGCTTTATCCACACCTGTGAGGTTCTTTTCTTCAGGAGTCAAACCAAACATGGCTCGCACTGAAATATCTTTTCCGAGGACGAAACCTGCCTCCTCTGTCACCCAAGTTCTCGGGCTAACAAAACCATATTCTTTACATATTTGCCTTAAAACAAATTCCATTAGTTCTGCTTGAGGAGAAAAATTTGGATCTCTTACAAGGATACCCTTGTAAGCAGGTTTTCCTTCAATAACACTTTTGACAGCAATATTAAAAGCGGATGCTGAAGTCAGAGTTGTTAGCGAAGCAGATATTATAATTATGGAGAAGAGAATAAGCATCGTTCTAAACTTTCTTTTCCCCATATTTTGAATACCCACAGAGAAAGATAATTTCAAAGATTCAAACCTACTATGTCTAATTATATGTGTGCCCAGAATTCGTTCTCTTTGAACTTCAGCAGCGCTTAGAGTTTCATTTATCACCTTACTTAACACTAAGAGAGCCGCAATCCCAACCGTTGCGCCAAGTATCATCATATAGACGCTTGTAGCTATATGGAAGCCAGGATGAAATAATGAGATGACTAGAATACATATAACAAAAATAATGCAAAAAGCTATTGCTTTTCTAAACCCTGAAATATGAGGAAATACAAGTAGCGTAAGTAAATATGCAAATAAAATCGACATAATAAAGAAGAGAGAAACTGTACTTATGACGTCCATTATGAGGTCCATCACTGCTGTATAAGTCGATAGTATATAGCTCCATGAAGATATTGCATAAGCGACTGACTCCCCATAATGCTTTTTCTGTAACGCTTCTAAAGATATTTGGAGATTTACTTTAGCAAGTGGATAAAAATCTTCAATTCTCATCTCTCTTACACGATAAGAAAAAATTATATCGACCCGCTGTTTAGTTAAAATTAACATTTGTTTGGCAATTTCAAGTGGAGTATTTCTTATTACAAGTTGCTCACCATGCGGTAGCTTATAACCTACACCTTCTGGACTATCCTCACTTATATTAGCAAGAACACCTAGCGGATATCTCATTCTTCCCTGTGCACCACTAACAGCACCAGCTCCTCCATATACGGCCGCGCCCGTAGGTATTATTACTAATTCAGTCGGAGTGTTAGGTGGAATAAAAGCTACGGCATCACTTTCAACCGATCTCTCAAAATGCTTAAGATTCCACGTGTGCGACAGATAATGATAGTTTTCCACAATGAACGAAGTTACTGTACTTGTAGTGGGGTCTACTATATTAAGTAGGACAATTGACGCACATTCAAATAGAGGTACCCAGAAAGTTTCAAGCTCTTGTTTAATCCATACCAATGGTTGAGAAGTTGGGTAACCACGTCCCAAACCATACACGCCTAAATCAGTTGCATAAACGATATTTCCTGTTCTATTGACTACATAGGCCTCCACGGTAACTGTGGTGTATGGTTTAACACCATGGAAAACAATTGTTGAAGAATTATTTATGGGCTTAATATATGCGTCAAACGTTGTCTCAAACATCTTTAGTGTAACGGCTCCTTTTCCAGCAAAAGGAGAAGTTAAAGGCCACTGAACGTGAATTATCGTGTCGGGATTCTCATAAGGATCGTAGAAAGCTTTTGTTAAATTATACTTGCCAACTATGATCTTTAAAGAAGCAAAGCCCCAATCTGTAGCCACCTTCGTAGGAGCTCCTCCTACTTGGAGACTTATTTCATTAGCAAGTCTATAAATGCAAGCCGCAACAAGATAGATTTGTGGGGCAACATTCTGCCACATGATTGATTCGGAGCGATCAATTGGTGTCCATAATCTTTCCCTAATACAATTAGTTGTATGAAAAGTAATGCCAACCCCTCCAGCTAAAGTGAAGGGATCAGAGTCAAATAATAGTGGTGCACCCTCATAAAATGGAATCGAGGGAAAAATGGCATTAACATAGTTAACTTCTAATCCTAGTTCTTTCAGCTTACCAACTATTTCACTACAATACTTGCTGATAATCATCGAAATCCAGTTATGTCTCGTTGATTCAATTTGGGTAACGTATCTATATGTTGCTCCTCTAGCATATAACGCTACATAATTTGATTCATCTGACAAATCTAAATAAATAAAGATCCTTGCAGTAATACCTATCTCACTAAATATTTCATTAACATATTCTCTTGCACCCCATAAAGCCTGATTATGACCGGCAGTGAAAACAAATTCTATTGTTCTATATGGGCGATGAATTGAAAATAGTCTTGCAAGCTCTAAGAGGAGTCCCACATTTATGGCTTCAGATGCCCCAGGCGCTATTAAAGGAATGGAAGAATAAGAATCATAGTGAGACGCCAATATTATTTTCTCATGGGGCAGCATTTCACCTACAGCGTTAGCTATGATATTTTGCACAACAACGTTCTTCCATTCAACTTTAGAGACAACTCTAATTCTCATATCTCGGCGACCAGCAATTTCCTTTAAGAATATTCCATCTTCGGTAGAAACACATACCCTTGGGACATTTAAAGGCACCTTTAATACCTTTAGCTGGGATTGAACTCTTGTTGTAGTTTCAGGGGCGATGAATATTATTGCTCTAGCACCCAACATAGTAGCATATTTCCAGAAATATCTGGAGTTGAAATCTAAAAGAACAATGCTTCCATCCATATCTTTATCATCATAGTTCTCTAGTTCTCCAGTTCCAGCATAAATCAGTCTGCCCTCAATACCATTTATCGGAGTCGCACACGTCGCTACATCATTTGGTAAAAGAGAAAATGCGTTAATTACCTTTACAATATTTCCCGCCTCATTTAACACAATTATCTTAGTACCTAGATCCACGGGAACCGTTACAAAAAAGTCTTGAAATGACACTTTATAACCATATTCTTGAAGCATTTTAACGATGTATTCTGCGGCTAGATAAAAACCTTCATAGCCAGTAAAACGAGAAGGAGTATTAATATCTGGCAAGTTGGATAAATAATTAACGTGGCTAATTATATTTGAGATATTAATATTTTCAAGGACAAATGAAAAGTCGAAACCATTTTGTTCATAGAAATAATATATCGAGGTTCCGTTACACGTAGACGAGAACAGCGAGATCGTTAAAAAATGGGAGAATAAAATTAGTGAAAGGGTAAGAGCAAATATCCTGAATTTCTCAGGAGCCATTTTAATCCCACCTAGAAACTAAGATAAAGGATGCGCATATAAAGGTTTCGTCTAAAACACGTTATTATATCCTTCATTACTTGCCCTCATTAAATCGCATAGTTGTTTTATCGCTCATCTTGATTCTTTTTAAACGAAAAGAAGAATCTATCCAAAATGTGATAGAGAATCGAAAGAAGGAATATCCGATATGTGGAGTTCAAATTATATAAGAGTTGAAGATCTCTGGGCTTTTTAAAAACCGCTGTAGTTCCAGCAAATAACTTAATCCCCTCTACATAGCAAAAATCTTCGCTTATAAAAATCACACGTCATAAAAATAAGTTTAACATTAAATAAGGTTCTTTAGCTCTAAAATATTTATCGACAGTAATTTAAAAAAGTTTTATTAAGCGCCTAAAATCTTCTTTTTCTGAAACTTCTTTCAGCTCTAGGCAAGGGCAATAATTGATTTACGCATTATAGGTTGAAGAAATAAAAGAATAAAAATAGAAGGTTAGAGATATAAGCTTAACATTATAGTGCTAGACCTAGTCCTATTGAGACTAAGTTCCATATGACCATAGCTACAGCGTATCCTACACAGACACCTATAGCTATTGGTATACCCCATTCTTCATAAGCTTTAACACCGCCTATTTTTAATGTGAGCCATTTGAGTACGAAAGTTATTCCAAAGGCGCCACCAAACCCTAGAAAGCCACTAAAGTAAGACATACCTATTATCACTCCAACCGGATGGAATGGCCACCAAGCAAATGTCATCCTTAAGTATACCATTATAGCCATGAAGACAAAGCCTAACGTTGTATAAAGTACTAGAGTGGGTTGAACAGTTGGGGGTTCTCCTGCGGTTCCTCTCCAACCAGGTAATTGATCGCTTGCTCTTGGGTACGCATAGGCCCATATTGTAGACATCCCAGGCGGTGCTATACCATATCGATAGAGCAATGAGAGAGCAAACGGTAGAGCAAAGAATATTGAAACAATCGCCGCTATTAAAGTCGCTGCGAATACCTCCTTATTGCGAATACCTAAGAGACTTGCAACTTTATAGTTTTCTATATTGAGCGACCCCTGTCCTAAATAAGATGGAGAGGATAGGGTAAAACAGCAATGCCAATTGAACATTTCTACAGCAAACCAACCTTGATTTGATGCCACTTGACCAGTAGATGGAATAGCTGTAAATTCAGGAATGCTATATGCTAAGAAGAAGGGTAGACCAGCATAAGTATCGAATACATTACTTATTGGAATGCCACCTAGACCTCGCAGACGAACATTACCCAGATGGTATATCACCCATATTAAGAGCATAATGACAGTGACGTAGGCAAAAGCCCCTAAAGCAGATACCATAAAAGCCGTATAAGCTATGAAGGAGATTATGAAAAGTATCCATGCTTGCCGATAAGTCAGCGGTTCATCCTCTTTTTCTTCCTTTGATGGACCTCTTGCAAGAGATCTCAAAGTGTTTGCAACATATTTCCAATTTCCTTTCAGTATAATAGGCATTAATGCAAGTGCCCACCACATTCCATTTTCAATAAAGAATGTCATTTTTCCTGCAACATAGAAGTTCCATGAAGCCATTGAGGAACCCCATCCAGGAAAAACTGGTTTTGGATATAAGCCTGCCATGACGAAAAGCCATTGAAGTATAATTGCGGAAATTATCCAAAAGACAAATGCTGTAGCTAGGACATCAAGGGGGATTAAGTATGCCCAGCCAAAGACAAATGGAGATAGCAGTATATTTACGCCGATTCCAGGTAAGTAATCCCATATTGACGGAATAGCCATTCCAACATCAAGTATACCTTGATGCCAAGGTATCCATGGCCATGCAGTCCAAGTTGCAGTTAAGTTGGGGAACCATGGAAGCAATAAAGCTATCCAGAATTGGCTAAAGAATATGACTGATAATATAAATCCTATTAAAAAGCGCTTTGCTCTAGTTCGTTGATCAGCTTGATCGTATCCCGTCGCCATTTTGATGAAATTAACAGTTGCTATGGCCATTGGAAAGTCCATTCGCTCAATGTCTATCCATTGCTTTCTGAAGATCACATTTATTGAAGAAAGCAGAAGGAAGGATATTAAAACCCAAGATGCTAGCACTAGAATTGCTAGGCTCCACTCGCTCCACGGTACTGGTTGACCACCAATAGTTAATGCCGTCATAACACTTTCTTTAGGAACCCATGCTGGTACGAAACCTCCCTGCTTCCAATATGCCAATGTAGGATGCGTCACTATACCAGCCCACATAGCTATTACGTACAGAGGATATCCTAGTCCTGTTGAGAATATAACTGAAGACATTACCATAGTATAGATTATTCCCATTTTTCTTGGGTCTATCTTTATTGCAGGAAATATTATCTTGGCGAGAAAAACGCAGAAGATCATAAAGAATGCTATTGATGGAATGCCACTGAAATTCCAAGCAAGGTCACCGTACCATTTGTACCAAGCACCCGGTGTAAAGAAGATAACCCCAGTCTGTACAAGCATGCATGCAATCAATGATATTATCAAACCGACTATCAATGTTCCAACCGTTAAAACTTTCTCCTTTCTAATTTCCTCCGTCATTTTTTTCCCCATTTAAAATGTTAGAAGACTGATAATTTATAAATTTTTTGCTTTATTCTTGCCTATTCTCATCTAATTGCTATGACATTTACAGAGATTATAAGAGAACACTGAGACTTTAGGATCTTTGCGCTGGTCTCCTAATTCTTAGGATTATTATGGCAGCTATTATAGCTATGGCTGCACCGATAATTAGGTAGTGGGCTTCATAGCCGCCTCCGCTTGGTCCAGCTGTTGTGGTTTTTTGTGGTGGCGGATAGGTTAGCTCGAGGCTATTGACGGGTATAAGATATGTGGCGTAACCTCTTAGTCCTGCGAAGCCAAATAGTGAGGACTGCTCTGAGAAATAGTTGACCTCAGATATTGTTTGGACTATGACTGTTGTATTCGATGTTATTGTTATTTTACCCGCAGGAATACTTCTGCAGGAGTCTTTTGGAATAACCATTTCTGCGCCCCCTACTTGTATTTTAGCGTTGCTTGGCGCGATTACGTAGGCGTCTGAGACGCTGAATATTGTAGTTGGCTGGTTCGCCCTAACAATTATTAGGGATACTCCTGAACTGATCTGGCCTGGACCGCTAGAGTACCCTGCGGGAACTACTACTGCGCCAGCGTAGACTAA
>JAWBXL010000048.1:0-9847 GCA_038867895.1 Bathyarchaeia archaeon
CCACATACCGGCCCAAAAGTTTATTGAAGCTCTCAAATCTAATGGATTCTTTCTAAAGTATTCCTCAATCTTTCTATAGACCGTTTTAGTATCCTCTGTGTCTAACTTTACCTTCAGCCATGTCTCTAAATCCCTCGAGGCGTATACAACCATTTGGTAATCAAGCGTGTACGGCTTAAACTGGGGGATATAGTCCCCAAACTCCTCGGCGAGCAGGAAGAAAAGCCTATTGCGAAAATTCATTGCACTCATTAAACGCACTCACACTTTCTCTAATTTGGAAGAAGCGAAATTTAAAAGTTACTAAAAGGAGCTAACAAAGTATCGAAGGGAATTAGGCGAATAAGTTGCTTGCTTTTTTAAATAGTCACGATAATATATTGGCGTGCCCCAAAGTAGGCTCTAACGCTTAATGTTTCTTCTTAAAGAAAGACTTAAATATGTCTTTAAAAAATTAGAAGATCTGGGGGAAATACATTGGGCAAAGAAAAAGCAGGTGAGGAACTTCATCGTGGATTGACTCTTAGAAGCCTTATAATTATGCTGATTTTACTCGCCGTATTTTTACCTATTTCAGAAATTTGCCTTTTCTATAATGATAAGCCAGCTACTTACTTTGGCTACCCTCTTTCGCTCTTCTGGACGGTAATGCTTTTCTATGCTTTAGCTAAGATCCTTAAGATTAGTGCGGCTGAGTGCGCTGTACTACTCATTGTAGCCAATTTTCTTGCAGGGTCAAGAATTACACTTTACACTTACGTGCATACAGAAATGATCTTAAGATTAATTGATATGACTTTTGGAATATTTCCATTAGGTTTAAGAAATAATCCTGAGATCTGGGATCCCTTAGTACCAGAATGGATTATCCCTAAAGAAGGAAGAGAGCAAATTGTAAGCATGATCTTAGACGGCATTAGACCGGGGCAAGTTTTTCCGTGGAGCGCCATTATTCCTCCCATAATTTTCTTCTCAGTTTTCCACATCTTATTGATGCTGATAGCTTTTGCTATAGTCTTTGGCATTCTAGGGCCTACGTGGGTTGACAAGGAAAAAATATTGTTTGTAAATGCGCTTCCAGCAACACTATTAATTCAATCCACAATTACGGAGAAGGCTGGGGAAAAGCCGATGCTATTTAATCTTAGAGAACGTACTATGAAAATCTTCTGGGTTTTCTTCACTATCGGCTTTATAGCTTCAATTACTCCTCTCTTAATAGAGCTTTTTCCAGCGTTGCCGCTGATGTCAGCTTTCCAATTTGGGTGGATTAATGTGCCAGTATTTAGCTTCATGCCAAATATTTTACCTGGAGCTATGGGATATGGATGGTGGAATTGGGTACAGTACTTTTTAGGTCTATTAGTTCCTAATGATATATTGGCAACAGCCGTTATACTTTATATTGTCTTTGGAATAGGATACAATGCTATAGCTCTTCAGGCTAAATGGTATGCTACATATACTCCAGGGAGCGAACTAACAAGCGCAGGGGCGCTTCCTTGGGGTCAAGCACCTATAGCATGGCGGGTCATGGCGTATGGAGCTATGATTGGGGCGGCTTTACTTATGTTTTGGTCTGCTAGAGATAGGCTTAAGCTGTTGGTAAGTTCTCTCCGTGGAAACGATATTATTGAGCTAGGGCTCTCAATGCGCTTTGTTACCATCGTTGGAATAATATCTTTCATTGTAGTATGGATATTGATGGCGGCAGCCGGTATGCCGGTGATTATAGCTCTCCTGTGGCTCATTCCACTATTTCTATATCACACTACTTGCGCCAGAGCCCAAGCGCAATATGTTGATCATCCCGGCGCCTATTATGTTTTCGATTGGAAGTTCTTATATCCGATGGGAGCAGCATTAGGCTACTGGCCTGCGAGTCCCCCCTCAAATCAAACATGGTTGCTCACACGTGCTATAACACTAGGATACTCTTCATGGATACCTCGATGCGGAGGATGGTTCAATATAACTGGCGTTATGCCACTTTATAGAATAGCCAGAGATTTAAAAGTCAATTTAAAAGATATGTTCATAGCGCTAATTATAGTAGCGGTTATAGGTACACCCTTAGTGTACTTTACGGGCTATTGGTTTGTTATTCACGGAGGAGGTTTCTTGAATACAAGACTTTACGCATGGCCGTGGTCAACGGTTCAATCACAAGGGTTGACCACGGCATCACTAACTGCGGGGGCAACTTGGTCTATGGAGATCGGTTGGCTTATTGGTGGAATGATCTTAACCTTTGTAGTTTACACTATGAAGATATTTCTCCCATGGCTTCCTCTAGACCCCTATTGGGTAGGTATAATGCTCATAAATACTGAATGGTATTGGTTGATGGCATTGGCCTCTCTTGCCACAAGATTAATTGCTATAAGAATAATTGGAATAGAAGGATACTATAAATACGCGGCGCCAGTAGCTATTGGAGCTTTAGTCGGGTATGGCTCAGTATACACGCTTTCAGCACTAGCCAACTTTGGTTTAGTTGCCTTGCCAACATTCCTTAGATTATATACTCCCTAAGTAAAGTGAGTTACTATGGGTGATAAGAACAAAATAATAAAAATTTTTTTCCTTATATCCCTCATTACTTCTTTTATATTTGTGTTTATTCTTAATTCATCTTTATCTCTAATCCTTCACAAAGAGGATAAAGATATTGTTATAGCAAAACTTGAAAAAGATGAAATTTTAGACATGGTGAATTGTGAAAGGCTCTTAAGCCATGCGAAGAACCTCTCGACACTAGGATCTAGAGTTACAGGGTATGATGGGAGTCTTCTGGCAGCAGAATATATAGCGAATACCTTTAAGAAATATGGTCTAAACATAAAGATACATACATTTAAGGTGGCAGTTCCCATAGATATAGGCGCGAGAATAACGGTGACTTCGCCAGTAAATAAAACATTTGAGGCTTTTACTCTATGGCCGAACGGGGTTCAAACCTCTCCATCGCGAGGTCTTGAAGGCAAACTAATTTATACTTCGGGTCTCAACCTTCAAGACTTTGATGGGAAAGATTTAAGCAACTCTATAATTCTCATGGAGTTTAATACTGGAGAAAACTGGCTTTTCCTCGCAAACATGGGCGCTAAAGCAGTAATATTTATTGAACCAGAAGATACCATAAATACTGAGGCCCTCAGCAAACGTATTGATGCCCCTTTATATTTCCCTAGGCTTTTCGTCAAAAAATATATTGGTGAACAACTAATAAATTTAATCGAAAATAACAAGGAAGTTTACGTAAGAATTGATTCCTCTATGGTTTGGAGGGAGGTGGAAGCCAAAAATATTATTGGAATTATAAATGGCACAGAGTATCCTAACGATATAATAGTTTTGGCCTCTCATTACGATACATGGTCTATAGTTCCAAAAGTGGCCTATGGTGCAAACGATGCTTTAGGCGTAGCTTTTCTCCTCGAATTAACAAGATACTTTGCTGCCAACAAGCCCAAAAGAACGGTATTGTTTGTAGCTTTTTCTGGTCATTGGCAGGCATTGGCTGGAACTAGGGCATTTGTAGAAGATTTTTACTTCAGCACCGAAGTGCAGAAAGGGACTATTAGACCTTGGATTTTCATTGGTTTAGGACCGTTCTCTTGGGATACTAGTAGGATTCAATTGTTGTGTGTGAGTAATTATTTTGGCGCTGGACAACAGTTAGGCACATTAAATCAGCGGTATGCATGGATACTTAGAAAGATCTTCAATGAATATTTAAGTGATCCAAACTTAGAAGAGGTCATCAGAGAATTGGTTGGCCAAGCGCCAGTAAATTTAGTTCAAGAGAGACTATCTAACCTTATGTGGTGGGGTTCTATGGAGAGGCCCTACATTCTTGAAAGCGAAGCTGTGCTTATGACTGGCGCCATAGGGTTTAATATTGTAAGCTCGCCTAATTTTGTATACAATAAATTCTTTGGGGTTCCAATAGATGACATGAAATATATTCAAGTTGAAAAGTTAAGGCCTCAATTTATAATTTCCAGCTTTATATTAAACTCACTTATTAATGAAAAGGAATGGCATATTCTATGGAGAGATGTTACACCCGTGCGAGCGGCAACTATAGGCTATGCATGGGGGCCAGCTCAAAATGCTGGCTTTATAACAGTAATTGGAAGGGTGGCATCCTTTAATTACAGTAAGGGATGGTATGAAAATGTTCCAAATGCAATCGTATGCGCTTATTCGCTCTCAAATGCTTTCCCATTCTCTAAAATATATACAATCAGCGATAATAATGGAGACTTTAAAATATACGGAGTGCCACCGTTCACTCTTAGTTACGCTAGAACAGGTTTAGCTATCGAAGCTTGGGTTTTAAACGAGACAGATGGTACAATACTCTTTGCTCCAGATTCCGGTATTCATGGATCTAAGATTTTTCCAAACGTAATAATGCCACTAACGCATCCCACATATGTCACAATTATTGTTGCTAATTTACGCCCTATAACAATCTTTGATGTGCTAGACCCCAAATATATACGACCTTTAGTAATTCTTGATCCAAGACTAAAACTTCTTCCAGTTTCTGACTTATATGTGAATGTCGGCGGCAGTTTTCAGCCCTTAGATTTTGAGTCTAGAAGTGAACCATTAACTTATGGGGTTTTTTATAACCCTTGGGAAAGCGTAGCTATTATATTTGTTCCCCCGCATTCAAAGAATATTATAACTCTTAGAACTGGGATTTTATCTGGTAATCCCTCACGCTGGCCAATATTTTTATCTAATTCCAGCAAAGAGTTTCAAGAGGGATCTGGAATTAAAGTCGAAGATAAACCCGTAGTAATTCATTTTTCAGCATATAATTTGGCAAAGGACTTATATTGGGTTGCAAAGCAAAGATATGAAAACCTTAGAATTTATAACATTAGAAGCTTAAGCGTTGAGAGAGCATTAAATAAAGTTGCCGAACATTTAACGATAGCCGAAAACTTTTATCATAACAAGACCTACAGTAAGGCTCATTCTTATGCTTTGTGGTCTTACGTAGCGGCTTATAGTGCCTACCTCGAGGTAATGGGACTTATACAAGATTCAGCTATAACAACGATATTCATGTTTATATTTATTATAATCGCATCTCTTATGATTGAACGCCTCTTAGTCAATGCTGAGAAAGGAATTAGAAGGCTAATGGCAACAATAATTATTGGCTTTATACTAATTTTAATTCTAAGTCAAGTCCATCCATCTTTTAGGTTAATGAGTAATGCTACTATGGGTCTTCTTGGTTCCCTTCTTCTAATTCTCTTTGCCATGGTTATAGGGATTATTGCTTTCGAAGTGGAGAAAATAATGAGGTCGCTCTCAGTCCGCTTTCTAGGGAAACACTTCTTAGAGCAAGCTCGCGTAGGCGCTTTCATGAGCGGTCTTTCTTCATCCATAAGGCTTATGCGAAAACATCCATTAAGAACTTCTCTAACATTAGTGACAAGTTTTATTGTGGCTATGTCTATGATGGCTATTACTTCAACCTCTTCATATATTGATTTAAGACTTTCCCCCACACCATATAAAGTAACAAACCCACTTTATGAGACGGGTGTCTTCATTGAAAAAGAATATGGGGTCCCGCCTTTAGGAGTTCTTTCAAAAGATCTGCCTACTACAATCCAGCATATATATGAAAGAAAACTTATAGTTATGCCTAGGGTTGTATATTATCCACAAGCAGTTCAATATTGGGGAGCAATAAAAATGGACATATACTCTCCCTCAAATAATAGAGCTATTGCTATATCCGCACTTCTGGGAATTTCTCCAATGGAGTCAGCTATATTAATAAATAGAACCTCATTGTTGGCGGCAAAAGCTTTTTCAGAGACGGATTATAATGTCTGTTTTCTCACAACATCCCAAGCTCGATCTTTAAATGTTTCTTACGGTGGTATAATAGATTTTAAAGGCTATAAAATGATGGTTGTGGGGATCCTGGAGGAAGACATCCTTAATCAGATAATGGATTTAAATGGGCTTCCAATTGGAGTTCCAGATCCACATTATATAAGAGTTTTCGCCAAAGATCTTACTTATCCAGAACAAGTTGCATTAATTCCGAGGCTGAGCTGGGATAAGGTTCTCATTGTACCATTGAATTTTGCTCTAGATATGGGTGGTTACGTTATCTCAATAAATATAGTACCATTCTCCGCTAATAACTCAATTGCTGACTTAAAAAAACTTGTGGAGATCTTGGCCGAAAGTTTGGATGTAAATGTTTGGCTTAAAATAGAAGAGACAACGTTTTCGATCTCTAGAATTCATGCTTATTATATGCTAGGTTATGAAAGTATATTGGTGTTAATAACTATCGCGACCTTAAATATAGTTATTGCAGTATTGAGCAGTGTTAGAGAAAGAATGGGGGAGATTCGTATTTTCTCATTAAGCGGTCTATCACCTACAGGTTCAGTATCTATTCTCCTCACAGAGTCTATAGTTTATGCTTTAATAGGTAGCGTTCTCGGATATTTTGCTGGTTGTGCCTTTAACACTTTCTTCATTAATTCAGGTATTCTGCCCGCAGACTTTCCATTTAATTATACTTCAATCTTAGTTCCACTCACAATAAGTATAGTTATGATGTCGACTTTTTTGGGAACATTATATCCCGCTATAATGGCCGCTAAATTAGTGCTTCCTTCGCTCAAAAGAAAATGGGAGCTTCCCACCAAACCTCATGGAAACACATGGACTATACCTCTTCCGTTCCGAATTCCAACCTTAGAAGAGGCCCTTGGCGTACTACGCTTCATTAAAGAATATTTCGCTGGAAGGGGTTCTATAGGCCGAATGTATATGATCACTAAAATAGGAGAAATATCAAGAGAGGAAATGAAGCTGGAAATAGAAGTTAAACATGCTCCGTTTGAGATGCTAATTATAAGTAAAGCTACAATTTATATCATTCAGGAAAAAGAGGGTTATTTCCTCGGCGTCTACCTTGAACGTGCTGGCGGTTCTCAAAGCATATGGATCTCCTCATGTTACTACTTTATAGATGCGCTGAGAAAACAGCTGCTGTTATGGAGAAGCTTGGCTCCATCTGAACAAAAAAGGTATATGGAGGAAAGAGAAGATGGTTGAGGAAAATTTTGCTTTTGAATCGGGATTGACTTGGCGTAGTCTAATATCTATGCTGGTAGCTATCATATTTTTCATACCTATATCAGCATACCTAACTCTAACCATTGGCGGCGCAGGTGGTGCGGCAACAGCGGCAGCTTTTGTAATAGTCATTATCTTCAGCGAACTTACAAGATATTTTGGGAAACCGCTTACAAAACATGAACTTACCCTCATGTTCTCAATTATCGTAGGGGTTACGTCTATATTTCCTCCCTATTACTGGCTTATTTGGAGAGCCTTTTATATTTCTCATCCTATCTTCTCACAAATAATACTTTTCGATAAGCCTCTGTTTGATTTGGTACCTTCTTGGTTTATTCCTAAAAATATATATGTTATTGGAAGAAGAACCTTCTTTCAGCCAGAATGGTTTATACCCCTACTTATTAACACAACCATGGCATTATTGGCGCTCATACAATCCATTTCATTGGGCATGCTTTTTAGCTCTATTTTTGTTGAAGTTGAAAAATTAGAATTTCCTGGCGCAAGACTTCAAGCTTCGTTAATCACAACATTAACGGAAAGAAGGGAAGAGGATATGAGAATTTTTGTCCTTTCGCTTATAATAGGGATGGGTCTTGGCATTGTTATATTTGCACCTCAAATTTTAGGTTATCCTGTACTTCCTCTTCCTTGGCTTGATCTAACATCATTTACTAAAGATTACCTCCCAGGAGCAATAATCGGTCTGGCAACTGACCCATCCTCTTATATTACAGGAATGATAATCCCCCTCAATGTAGCTATATGCATTCTAGCGTCCTCTTTCATTATTTATATCATTTTAAACTATGTTTTTCTGGTTATTTTTCCGCAAGCTTTTCCAAAATGGTCTGAGGAGTATTATCATGGAATGAGCATAGCCACCATGCAGTATCGGTCCTACCTTAGGATATGGCTTCCAGTACAATTTGGAATGACTATAGGAATGGCAATTTCTTACGGTTTTTTGTTAAGAAAAGAAATCTATAAAGCCTTTAGATTATTGCTAAAAGTTTCTCATGAAGCAAGAAGAAAAAGTTCGGGCTTTCCATCATTGCCAATTATACTATCCTTGTTTTTAAGCTCATCTTTAGCTTCATCCTTACTTTTCACTTTTTTAGTCCCCGAATATAATGCATATCTGGTGCTCTTCATCTCTCTAGGATATAGCTTCTTGGCAGCCTTAATTACAGCTAGAGCGCTCGGAATAGGTGCAATAAGTCCCGCAATCACTTGGCCATGGAGAATTGTGACATATTTCTCTGGATATAAAGGCTTTATAGCCTGGGATTTTCATCCTGCTATTGAAACGGGCTCCTCAGCGGGTATTGTTCAATTTATTAAAGTATTTTATTTAACTAAAACGAGACCAATGGATTATATAAAACTATTAATAGTGGGTCAGGTAATAGCCCTATTAGTAAGTCTTGCTTTTTATGACTTCTATTGGCGAATAGCTCCAATTCCTTCAAATGTTTATCCATTTACCCTACTTTATTGGCCACAATATATGCTAGAAGTTCTAATGTTTGCCACGGGAGAAATAAAGATAAACACGGAAGCTATATTGTTTCCTATAATAATCTCTATGGCTATTGTTCTCTTAGAGGGAGGATTGAGAAAATTTGGCATAATAATTCCAGCAGTAGGCTTTATTATAGGAGCTTTTCAGATTCCTCCCACATCTATAGGAATATTTATAGGATCTTTCATCAGTAACGTTATTATCCCGAGATTTCAACCAGACTGGAGAAATGTTCGCTTTATAGTAACAGCGGGTATTACTGCAGGCTTTAGCATAAGTGTTGGAATAGGCATAGCCACTTCACTTTTAGGAAAAGCTCCATGGATCTGGCCATGGTAAAACTAAATTTAAGTATAAAGCCTAAGGTCTAAGAGCTTTCAGAAGGGTCCAAACAAAATACTGGCTCTAGCAGTTTACCTAAGGTTTAAACGTGAAGCCTAGAGCCTAATTTTGTTTTTCTTTTTTTTTTAGCAAGCAAATATTATCCACTCTTGAGAAGTAGGTAAAGGGTAGAGAAGGAAAGTGTAGGTGAGGTAAAATAGGGAGGGGTTTGGGATTTTATTTGCGCAATGAACCTCTCAGTGGCGTTTCTTATACGTCTTCCTGTCAAAGCCTGTATGGGTTTTCGCGCTTACTCCTTGGATTAATATTTATTTCGATTTTGTAAAAGGATAATAAGCCTAATAAGCTCCACCCATAATTAGAGCTTAACCAACCTCCCTAACAAAACCTTATAAAGAAAAACTTAAAGAGTTTTCAGGTGTTTTCATAGAGGCAAAAATATAAAAAGAGATACTTTTGGTAAGCATCTCTTTTATCGGAGTTCAAGTGGTAAATTCTCCAGTTTTGGGAGTCCATCTCTTGCACCCATCTTTGTTAAACATCTTGATGCAACAAAGTTGCCGAGAACTCCACATTCTCTAAGGCTTTTACCTCTGAGTAGCCCGTATATGAAGCCGGCGCAGAAGGCGTCTCCGGCACCAGTTGTATCAATAACTTCAACCTTAAATGGGCTTATTAAGTGTTCTTCATTGCCGTCCGTGACATAGCAGCCTCTTCCTCCGAGCTTGACTGCAACAATTTGGACACCTTCATTGAGTAGGATCTGGGCGCCCTCTCGGTAATCTTCTCCAGTTAGGAGGCGTAGTTCACCCTCGCTTGGTAGGAAAGCGTAGG
>JAWBXL010000049.1:0-9718 GCA_038867895.1 Bathyarchaeia archaeon
ATTGGTTGCGAAGCTCCCAAATAAAATCCTAAAAGAGAGATGGGCAATTTAAATAACGTTGTGATGATTTGTACCGCGAGCCCAGCTATAAAAGCACTGATCATTGCCATTGGATTAGCTGAAAGAATTCTTCCAGTTAGCCATAAGGCACCATTTATTAATCCTAAGGGCATCTCATACATAGTATAAGGATAAAACATTGATGGAATTGGAGCAAGTGACCAGAACATATTAACATATATAAGGCTTGATATTAAAGCACAAATCCATGCAATGATATATGCCCCATAAACGCTTGTTGGTTTTGTATAAGTTAGTTTACAGACTTTTAGTCTAGCTACCCAATAAGCAGCTCCCGGTCCAGTTATGACTGGAACTAAAAATTTCTCTATTCCAGGATAACCACTAGACAACATTATCATTTCATTAACATAGGGTATTGTTATCTCATAGCCAGTAAGTCCTATAGCTCGAGCATTTATCATAGAATATAGAAAGGGCCATGCCAAAACTATCGTTAAAAGATATAGTATTGGAAAACCTGGAACAAAGTTTATGTAAAGCAGCATAATACCGATGGATGCACCAATATATATAATCAAAAGATAGCTTAGCGGAAGATAACCAGCCTTTCTTGCTATCTTTGACATAGATGACAATCCTTTGAACGTGTTAATTAAATAGCTAGGTTTAGCGATGAGAGGACCTAAAGCTGCTGCTATAGCTAGTCCCACCAAAGGACTGATCCATAGATGTAAGTAAGATTGTTGGTAAATGTACATTATACTCGAACCTGGTAACCAAGACTCTTGCCATTGTCTGAAAAACTCGTTAGGAATTTTAAGCGCCAAATGATTTCCCACAATACTAATAAAAATTGATCCAATTAATTGCCAAACTACGACTTGAAATGGAATTACAAACCCTGTAACATAAGGAGCTAAGTCCGTTACTATTCCAATGCTAGCTCCAGGTAGGAATTGTTCAAGAACATTAGTTCCATCAGCCCATGGAACTGGTATCAATTGAAAACCTCTACCGTAAGCTGCTAAAACCGTAGGCAATCCATATAAAATGAAGGCATATGTCCCTCCAACAAGACTGCATAGGGCAAATAATCGAATTCTTTGCGGTTCTCGTTCAGCTAATGTTTCAATAGTTACTACATCAACGCGCTGGAGTGGGAAAGGCAAGTCTTCAACCTCTATGAATAGATGCGCAAAAATTAAACCTAGCGAAAGTTCAATAACGGTTTGAAGAGTAAATGCAGTTAAAAGTATAGAAATTGGCAGTATCCAGTCAGGATGAAAGAGAGTTCTCAATTGGTACGCTGAAGAGTCAGCGGGTGGAGCCCACCATGTAGGAAAATGAAGATTAAAGCTCCTACTGATGGGACTTACAACCCAATATCCTCTTCTGACACACCAATCTAAGAAAATTGACCCGCTAGCTGCTACTGGTGCAGTATAAAGAATTACAGTCACTTCTTGTTTAGTTAAGGGATGCCCAAAAAGAAAGCCAATTTCAGTAAAAAGCAGGATCACAATGTAAGAGATGCTCAGCGTGACCCCAGCTGATAAACGCATGTAAAGAATTGCCGGCGTAAGAATTAACGATGAATATAAAATTGCAAAGATAGTATTTCGAGATAAACCACTCTTTAGATCTTCAATGATAGGCTTCGTCATCGTTTATCACCTTTTAACACTATGGGGGCTCTTTTAATATATGTATTCCTTTGACTGGGAGTTAGAGAACGCCACAAAAGTAGCTGTTTCCTTACCATGTCTATAAAAATCTTATTAGATCTTCTCCATATAAGACTTGGCCCGGCTATGCGATGAATTCTCATCTCCCAAATACATGTTCCTTCTGAAGTTTTTGACATAGTTATTTCTACATTTTGGGAAACTCCATATTCCCATGGAGCAAGATTAATTTTCATTTTTAAGGATTTTATCAAGTCTCTTTCCTCATACTCTATATATTCTACCTCAAATTCTCCAATTCTACGACCAATAAATCCTTCAAAATATTCTTTGACATAAGAAAGACAACCGTATGCTTCTTTCTCCTCCATTCTAAGCGGGAATATAATATACCATTCATCGCCTCTTGGCTTAGGAATTCTCCATTTTCTTTCAAGAGAGGGAGTCACCATTCTAGAGGAGACTATAAGCGGATAAATTGAGGATAAAATTGTGGTTAACATCGCTAAGCCTATCGAAGAAAGCACAAAAGATGACGAATAGTTGAAATGAAATTCCTTTGTAAAAATATTAAGCGCATAAAAAGTTTTCATTCCAGCTATACCACTAATAAACCCTATTATCCCTCCAATAACAGCATATACAACTGCTTCAGCAAAAAAAATGCCACTTACCTCTATTGGAGATAAACCAACTGATGATAAGATGAAGATTTCTCTTTTTCTTTCATAAACGCCACCTAATAAGGTGTTCAAGATAACTATTATACTGACAGTTATTGGAAAAATTAATGTAGTTGTCCCAAGAAGCGCCACTAAGTTAATAGTTCTATATATTGTAGTTTTTCCATTTACACCATGGAAAATATAAAAGTCTGAAAATTTAAGCGATAAATCCATAGCCGCTTTCACACATTCTTTATAATCTTCAAAGTATAACGCTACACTATATACACCTGAAGCTGGCACGCGCAACATTTCACTTAATGCTAAGGCAGCACTAAAAGGTATTAAGGCAATTTCCTCAGCATGTAAGTGAGGAACTTCGACAACCTCGCCGGTCAAGCCAGCAGCCATTATCCAATCAACTGGCGTAATTAATTGACCGTCCACATCATATGCTCTCTCTAAGATTTCTCTATCAATTACTCCAATCAAGGTAAAGTTTATTCCGAGGAAGGAAACAGTATCTCCTAGGTTACATCCTAAATAACTGGCTGTTGTATCGGTAAGAATAATTACCCATTTATCTTCTGAAGTAAAATATCTACCAAGTACAAGCGTTAAAGGTTGGTTAAACCTAAATTCCTCAGGAGTTAGCCCAAGAAGAGCTCTTAGTAGGAAATTTCTGCCAGAAAAAGAAATTTCAAATGTGCCCGGCAAGCTTGGATCATTATATCCATATGGATAAAGCCAAAATCTAGGAGATACGATTGCTTTCTCAGCACTACAAATTTTTAGAAAATCTGAGAACCATAAACTCAATTTACTATAAGGAACTCTTCTAATTAACAGCCCTTCGTAGGACATAGGAATATTGAAGTATGATTCGGTCGGCCGACTCTCAACAAATAGATAAGCGGATGTCAATGCTACCATTGAAAAAACGATAAGAGTTACTGTTGTAAGAGTTAAACCTGTCCTTAGTCTTCTCCGCTTCATATTTTCAATTCCTACAGAGAGAGCAAATATTGCTGCAGATATTCTGCTTTTAACCATAAAATGCGCTCCTCTAATTTTAGAGCGAAGAATGGTGAATTGTTCCAATATCCTGCTTGCAAATACAATTATTATTGGAGCTACTAACGTCATTATAGAGACACTAATGAGAACCATAAGAGAATTAGAAGCCAATGAAAATCCGGGATGACAAAGATAAAGGAAATAAGCAAAGATAGCAATTATAAGAATTAGGAAAAGAATTCTTTTTAAGCCTTTTGCGCTTATTAACAGGCGCTCAAGAATGAAGGCAAATGGTAAAAGGAGAAGCACATATACCCATGTAGTATTAACTATGTCCTTTATTAGGGAGATCGTGACAGAATATGACTCACTAGCAAAACACCAAGCTGAATACCCATAAGCAAGACATTCGATCGAATTAAATGTAACATATTTTTTCCCTCCTTCTATAAGGGAGAGGGAAATAGAATAAAATCTCTCTGCAATCTCTCCGGGACTGCGAATACCATATGGTTGAACTAGATTGAAACGCTCGGCGACAATTTGTGCAATATCCTCGGCTGCTATGAGTGGACTGAAAGACAAAAATAAATGTTCTCCCTTTCTTACACTATAACCCTTTCCTTTATTAAGAAGTATAGACCTGATGTTGTTTCCTGTAAATCCTAAGAAAGCTACTGGACGTTCAGGCTCAATATAAAATGTGACAAGCCATGGAGCAAGTGTAGAATCTGTTTGAACCCCATAAAATAAGGGTTCGCTTAAGGAAGACGCGTCTAATACTGTAAATCTCAGAGTAGACAATAAGTTCTTATAATCAAGAAGGCCAAGGGCATAGATTGTTCCACATTCAAAGACGAAAGATGATATTTGAACCTCCCCAAAGGACATAACAACCTGTGTTGGAACGCCATTCGTTCCATATCTGCCCATATCAATGGCATACTCAATACATCCGTTAGACGAATTTACAACAAATGGAAGAATGTAGTATCTTACGTCAGTCCACATATCTTGCATACTTGTGCGAACGCCAATTACTTCAAATCTTCCATCCGAATCGGATTTTAGAATAACATTAAAAAGTGAGTTAGGCTGATTAGATACTACTACACCGCTTCTTCCACTTATGGTCTCTATATTTTCAATAACTGCAACAAAAGCTTCAGGGACAGGTTTATATTTACCAGTATTAATATCATAAGTAACAATTTTGCCGGAAATCTTTCCAAATCCAAGATTTGTAGCACCACCCTGACTGCGCCTTGTAGGAGATGGCTCTCTAAGTCCAAGACTTAATAATTTCACTGGTTCCATGGCTAAGCTATAGATAACAGCTACTGTCGGTTCTACTTGCTTCATCAGATTATCAAAGTTTACATACTCAAACTTGTCTAAGGGAGAACCAACTCTAATTCTAAGACTTTGTGATGTTCGGAGTGCAACCCCTGTACCTCCAGCCACTGTAAAAGCTTCCGCGTCAAAAGCTATAAGCGAAAGAGGAAAACGTTCCCAGAACGGAGAAAAACCGTTGTCAATGAGGTAATTTTTTTGAGGAAGCTGGTTTGTAATTTCTGGTAAATATGCATTAAATATTCTGTTGTCCAACCACCTGTAATATACAAGGCGCTCTGGGTGACCATGGTAAAATTCTCCCCAAGGAAAGATTCCTAGCCTTTCAGAATCTGACGAAAAATCAAGCGAAAAAGCTACCTTAATTTTTGAACCAAAATTAACGAAGTTGGTTTCATTGAACCAATATTTTTCTATAAAAGATCTAGCTCCAGATAAAGATTGCCAGAAACCTGAAAAAGCTATAAATAGAATTGATCTTTTTGGGGGGTGTTCTTTAAAAATTCGTGCAAGTTCTAGAAGAACAGATATACCATTTGCGTCCTCAGCACCAGGCGCAAGGGATGGTACTATCGACCAAGAGTCATAGTGAGCTGTTATTGCAATAATTTCCTCCGGAAACTCGGTTCCTTCAATTAAACCAAATAAATTTTTCCCCTTTCTAGATTCGAGCTTTTGATCGCATTTTAAGAGAGCCGTTACATTACCTTTTTTAGATAAAGAGATTAATGCTAAACCATCCTCAAAAGATACATAAAACCTTGGAAATTTAAAGGGCGTTCGAGAAAGATATTTAGAGAAAGTCCATAAAGGATAAGAGCCGGGCTCCGGTTCTGTGAAAATTACAGCTTTAGCACCAAGCATAGCAGCATAAACCCAATGATATTTACTATTGTAATCCATTAAAACTATACTATTATTTAAGCCAAATCCCTTAAATTCTTCAAGTTCTCTTGCACTAACGTAGACTAATTTTCCCTGAAGCCCATTCGATCCGGTATTGCTTGTTGCTACAAGATTTGGGACTAGAGGATAAACCTTTATCTTGAGTGACTCACCCTCCATAGTAGTAACCTCAAGGAAAGACTCGTCATCGACTGGAGTAATTACTTCGAATTCTTGAACTTGCACATTTAATAATCCTAGAGCTAAAAACTCTTTAAGGATATATTCAAATGCTAAATCAGCCCCTGGATAACCCGTGAATCTACTTTCAATACTTGAAAAGAATCTGCTATGTCTTATAATATTAGACATATTAATGTTATTGATTATAAAGGAGTAATCTATTGCATGGTGCTCTGCTGTAAGCGCTTTTACTCCGTTTAAATTTAACAGGTAGCAAAGTAATATTATTACTAAAAAGAGGGAGAAGGCTTTTAAAAATAATACATGTAATTTCATTATCTCCCTCACTTATTTTTTAAAGACGATTCAATATAAATTTTTCCTTTAACTTGAAGACACGGCAACACTAAATTATAGAATTTCATTCTGAAAGTATTCAGGGTTAAATTTGCCGGAAAACTATTTAATCACTAAGTATCCGTTCAATAAGCCCTAGTGATGAGCCAGTTTACTGAAACATTCTCTCACTTAAATTTTTAGAAAGGTTATAAATAGACTGTAGGAAGATTATATATGCTCATTTATAGTCAGAGGATGCACTACAATTTATCTTGCAATCGCTGCAAGATATCTAAAGGTAACACTAAGCTGCTCTATTATTAATGCTATGCTTGAGCCAATTGCAATACCTGCTACGAATGGAATACTTCTTCGATAAAGGACCGCACCACCAGTTTTTAAGACTAAGACCTTAGCAAGCCATGCTAAGAAGAAAGAGGCAAGAGACCAGTACCAGCCTCCAGGTCCTGCCACAAGAGAAGCTGGAGACACCGCAATGCCAGCTACATTAAGGGGGAAAGATGGCCAAAGAGCTCTAGCCGCTATAAAACATAACATTAATGCCACTCCAAAAATATAATGGTAAACCCATGTACCCTGAGGATCTACTATAGAAACATAACCAAATGTATTAATGGGGGCAGCTGAAGATGCGTAGCTATATGCCGTTGGCGCTTGCCATGTACCTCTAACCCAAGGGTTGCCTATATACTTCTGAGAGCCCCAGATGTGGTATGCGTGAAGTGGTAAAATTAGCCCTAATACTACAATTAAAAATACTGATGTTAAAAGAGCAATAAAGAGGTGTCTCAGATTTACTCCTGTATCAACTGCTATTCTGCAGCTTTCTAGAACACCGGGCATAGAAGCTGCAAACCCATATGGATATCCAATATAGTGATAGGTCCATATGTAAAACATCATTGTTCCAGGTTCTTCAGGTCCATGCGGAAGACCAATCGCACGACCAAACCAGCTCACAGGAGCACCAAAACCTTCCACAAAGTACCAGACGTTTACTCCTCCTTCTCCTCTTAACCTTGCATTTACTAAGTAAAAGAAATATACAAATATGAATCCGAGAATTGCCGCATAAGGCGGTATTCCAAGAGCTATAAGGAAGCATACTACTATCAAGCTGCATATTATAAAACCAATCCATAACCATCTATATGATAGAGGCTCACTAGATTCATATGTAGGATCAGGATGAATAACGCATTTAAGGGACTTTAAGAAGTGTCTCCAGTGGACACCAATACTAAAGAGCCCAAGAGCTGTAAATCCTCCAAGCCCACCCCAAATAGCCATTTTTATGGGACCTTGGGCACCTAAATATGAGGCTACTGTTGGGGCAATAGATGGAAAAGGTGGCGGTGGAATAATCCCCAAGTATACTTGAAGGGGGCCGAGAACATAGTTACTGAGAAAACCCCAAAGCCATGCTGAAAACAAGAAGTCTGTAGGTGCAAAATAAAATAGCGCTACTACCCAAGGTACAGGTGTGAAGTCTATTGCTACATTAGGTATTATATCACAGAAGTCGAAAAAGAAAGTCTTAAGCCTCCCTGCATAAAGTTTTGATGGCACCGGAAACCAGGTGATGCCGAAACCATGGTTTATAACTTCAGGCACATACAATAGAAGGCCGATAATTATGCCGATATAGAGCATTTTTGATGCAGTCCATCTGAGAAGGCTTGGTTTTTCTTCCGACCCAGAAGCAGCCTCTATAATAGCTTTTGCAGGATCAGCAAATGGAAATAGCAGTTTTTCTACATCAATCCATGGTTTTCGCAATATTAGCGCAAAGAACATTCCGGCAAGCGTTATAGCCATTAGGAAAACTATATTAGATAGGACAGGTATAATCCATATACTCCAGTTTATAACCGCACCACCCTCAATATAACCAGATAAATATTCAGTTCTTGGAAAAATCCATGAAGGCAACCATTCGTTGTATAGCCTTCCGGCCGGAATCCTGAATCCTTGCCAAATCATCCATGTGTTGTAGCCAACCATTATAGTCCATTCACCATGAGAAGATAATGCAGCCCAAAGAATCATACTATAGGCAATTACAAAGTCTTCTATGGACATTCGAAAATTACGTGAAAATCTCCCTAAAATAGACATAACGAAAACTACTAGGAAAAGCGAACCTATTGTCCCTGCGAACCCTATTCCCCATCTTTGATATGCGCTAAAGTGAGCGCCGGCGTAAGAGAAGAAGATAGAATACATTATGACTATTATGACACCTAGCATGAAACCTTTTATTGGGAAGGGTACAATTCTTCTCTCATCTCCTTTCATAATTCTCCCCCATATCATAATTTTACTCTCTTTATTATTAGAATAGATCATCTTATAAAATTTTTGTCTTGTTTAAGAGTAAAATTTTAGTTAAGAAAGATTTTAAACATTATTATAGGTGTGAATAATGTTTAAGAAGCACAAAATACTTTATGTTCCGCCTAGAAGTCATACTGAAAGGGTTTTTACTAGAGAAGACTTTGAAACTCTTCTTAGGATTTTTGATGTAACTGTCAATACTAAGGATCGTAATTTATCCTCAGATGAGGTTGCTGAACTTATACCGGGCATGGATGGGCTGGTGACTGGTTGGGGGAGCCCAGAGCTAACAGACAAAGTCTTTGAAAAAGCTGATAAGCTCAAGATAATAGTTCACTCTGCTGGATCTGTTAGGCCTATATTGCCAAAAGCTGTCGTTGAGAAGTATATTATATCTCGCGGCATATGTGTTGTGAACTGTAGAAGGGCAATAGCTTACAACGTTGCAGAGTCAACAGTTGGCATGATGATTATGGCTTTGAGACGCTGGTTTGATCATATACAGGCTTATAGAGAAAAAGGTGTATGGAGGAGCCCTGAAATACCTATGAATGGTCAATATTTAAGAGGTGCTACTGTGGGGGTGATTGGAGCAAGTACGGTTGGCAAGGAGGTCATAAAGCTTCTTAGACCATTTGATGTTAAAATACTTGTTTATGATCCATACCTCTCAGAGTGGGAGGCAGGTAATTTAAATGTTAGAAAAGTGGAGCTAAATGAGATCTTTGAAAAGTGTGACGTGATATCCGTGCATGCTCCTCTAACAAGTGAGACCTATCATATGATAGGACGTGATCAACTTAAACGTATGAAAGATGGAGCTGTACTCATAAATACATCTAGGGGCGGAGTCATAGATCACAATGCCCTCCTTGAAGAATGTGAGAAGGGCCGTATAATAGCCTTTTTGGATGTCACTGAACCTGAACCTCTCCCTCCAGATAGCTCATTTAGAAAGCTCAAAAATGTATT
The DNA here is from genome assembly GCA_038867895.1 of Bathyarchaeia archaeon. GTDB lineage: Archaea > Thermoproteota > Bathyarchaeia > Bathyarchaeales > DTEX01 > DTEX01. Next base: position 9,482 of record JAWBXL010000049.1, read on the forward strand.
CATAACGCCACATATTACCGGGACAGGATACTATGGCTATTATATGATAGGTAAAATAGTAGTAAAGTCTCTAGAAGATTTCTTTATGGGAAGAACTGTAGAAGATGCATTAAACATGAATTTATACGACATAACAGCATAACAAAACAAGAACCCTTTTTCTTTTTGCCTACGTTAGCAGTTTCGGGGTAGATAGGTTTAGATGGAGGTTGATTACTTTGTTCTCAATGATGCCCT
>JAWBXL010000050.1:0-9636 GCA_038867895.1 Bathyarchaeia archaeon
AGTTAAAGAGAATGTAAAAAAGTCATTTCCTGAATTAGAGTATCTTCTAGAGAAGTACTACGAGGTTGTAGGTGAACTTAGCAGATTACCTGGAGAAAGAGAGGAAAACTGGAAAATTTTAAGAGAAAGAATTAGTGTCTTATCTTTGGAAATGCTTCATATTCATAGAGCCAAAAACTTCTGGGTCTACCAATTTCTTCCGAGCTAATGAGTGTACTCGGTTTTTGACTCTCGAGGCAAGTAAAGAAAGTGCATGAAAGGTTATTTATGTAAGCTATCACATCATCTTCGCTTACCCTACTTAAACTATCCATTTTAAACTCGAAACCAATCAAGAGGTAGCCTACTTCGACTACTAGATCCATTATTGATTTAACCTTACCTTTAATTCCCCTTAAGTGAGGGGCTTGAGGGTTAGATTGAAAGGGACGTTTCGGTTCTAAAAGATGTTATGCCCGCCCTCTCCAAAGCCCAGCAGAAAACATACTTTATGTTAGATTCATGAAGGCCAAACTGAGGCACAAAATCTATAGGCTCTAGATTCGCCCTTATAACATCCAACAGTCTATCTATTTCTTCATAGAAATTTTGGTCCACCAAATTAACATCAAAAAATTAATTCCTCAAAATTAATTATTAACTTTTCACCCAACCCCTTGTTCCCTAAAGCGTCTCTCGCGCCCTCGCCATCATGTGCGCGCAAGCCACGCTATGAACCAGAACCAGCCGGATAATATGGACTTCAGCATCGCATATTGAATACTGTTGTGTTATGCTTAGTAAATGATCGAAGAATATTACTGGACCGTTGACGAGGCCATGGATGAGATTAGGAAGCTGAGCCTCGGAGAGTATAAAGTGAGGGAGAATCCAAGCATGGATCCAAAAAAGATTATAAATGAAGGCGAGCTTGAAAGGTACTTGGCTGAAGGGTGGGATGTGCAAACCGTTCTGCCATCGGGAAGAATACTTATACGGAAATTTATATAGCAATGACGATTGGGCTGGAGATTCCCCGCAGGCTCCCACCTTTTTTGTTTTCTAACGGGGACGCAGGAGTCGAAAGGCAGGCGATAATACCCAAAAAGGCGACATTTATATACCCAGCATGTGGGAGAAGGGCTGCCTGACTTGGAAGGCTAAAGGCAGGTACAGGTATGCCTATGCCGTCCACACGGTCAATGATGGAAAGGTGAGGAGGATATGGCATTATCTTGGAGCCGACCATGAGGTAAGGATGTTGCTAACTGATTTGGTGAAGGTAAGGAAGCGCTAAGGCATCTTTAAACGAGAAAGAAGAGAAATTAATAAACCTATTTTCGACAGCCTATACGTTCCTAAAGCATTGCTTAGTTGCGCGCAATTATCCTTTAGCGTCCATGCAGCCCATTATTTCAATAGCGGTATTTGCGGGAGAGAAATCTTTAGCGTCATTTCGCCTGCCAAGCATATGGCAGACCAGTATTTCAAGGAGCCTACATATTCCATATATCACCAGAGGGTGGCATAGTGTTAAGGGGCAGAATAACCCATGCGAATGGCGATGAGATCGACCTGACATACGAGGTTAAAAGGCGCTCTACATAAATGAAGTGTTATACACGATCAGCGACGGGAAAATCAAAGCAAACAACCTAGACAACTTGAGCGAAATATCTGAGGTCACCTTAGAATAGACCCGGGCGAACTGCATAAAACAAAGGAACACCCCATGTTTTATGACCAAAATTTAAGAAACGAGAAGCGATAAAAGATGACTTTCAGGATATCTATCTCGGGAGTCATCCTAAATCTACCCTCTCTCTTACCTACCAGCCCTTAACTACAACAGTCAAGCCAGAAAAATTTCGCAAAGTAACAACCACAGATACATCTTAAGTCTCCTTACGGGACCTCGCAATTAGGATTGAGAATTTAGACTGAGAGGGGTGTGGCTTAAATTTCTCACTAGCCCTAAAACCATGCTTCATTTATCAAGTCAAGTGGTTAGTCGCCCAAAACATATATGCATAACCTTAACTGAACAGCTCTCACTGGGACAAAATTTATTAATTAATTCTGGAATAAAACAAACTATTTTATGAGTGTTTTGCGGTGTCTGGATTATGTCGATTGTTCGGCTTTGTAATTTTAATATTAGGTGTTCTGGGCGTGTTAGGATCACTATATCTTTTTGGGCTTAAGGCTGTTACAACCTCCCTTACTCGAGATATAATAGGGAACGCCATATGGCGTGTAGCCAATTTGAACATGACGGCTTATGAGGGCATCGAGGTTACGAACGAATGGATCAATGAATTATCTTCACTATCAGATAAACCGCTGCTACTCCTCTTAATATACAGCCTAATATTAATATCAACTCGGTTATAATAATTAAAAGCCACTTTGCGAAATAACCAAAAATAGCATATTTACAGTTTTCTCTTTTTTTATAATATTCTCATTCCATCTCATATTGTTTAATATGCGCATAATAGTACCTCACTATCACCATACATTACCGTTGGGGTCATTTCCGGGTATTGAGCATAACGAAAAACTTTTAAAGGATTAGCGTCATAAAAAAGATGGTGAAAAAAATGGAAAAAGCCTATAATCCACGTAGACTTAATCTCATGGCTATTGCTTTAATAATTATCGTCGGAATTGTTTGCGGGTTGGGCGGATATTATTTTGGTTTGCTTTCAGCACAGGTGCCAGTGAGACAGGGTACAATACAAACTATAAAACTTGGTTTGGTCGCGCATTTAACTGGAGCCTTTGTCATGATGGGCGAGGAAGCTGTTCGAGGAGCGACTTTGGCTGTTGAAGAAATCAACGAGAGGGGAGGCGTTTACGTTAGAGAATATAACAATCATCTGAAAATAGAGCTTATCGTAAAAGATGATGAAAGTACTGCTGATGGTGCTATAAAGGCAGTAACTTCACTTATAGTTGAGGAGAATGTTGTCGCAATCATAGGGCCTATGGCATCTCCACTCACGTTGGCAGTGGAACCCATAATTGCTCAATATAAGGTCCCACTTTTCCCATTAGGCTGGGGTAATCTTACTGACGGTTGGGCTACTGTAGATACTAGTACTGTTTTTCATAATGTGCCTAAGACTACAATGCACGCCCCTCAAATTTTACAATTCCTTATAGAGGTAGTTAAACCAGCTGTGGCACCAAATCGGAACTTAAAAGTTGCTTGCTTCACGATAGCGGATGTGTTTGGCGAGGGTACTGCAGGTTCGGTCGAAAATGTTATCAAGAGTTATGGGTACAATGTAGGTGTAGTTTTTGTTGGTACAGAAAAAGTATTGGCTGATCAAACAGACTTTACAGCATCGTGGACAAAGATCAAAGCTCTAAAACCAGATGTCGTAATCGTTACTGTTAACAATCCAATGGCTGTAGTTCAAGCTAGACGAGATGTGGGCCTTAACTGCCTCTACATCTTATGGGAGCATTTAAACCAAGCTGAATATTGGGAGGCAGTCGGAGAGTGGGGCGATGGGATGCTTTTGCATTCTAGCTCTATTTTATATGCGACACCTCGTAACTATTGGCAACTTCATTTTAGGGAAGCATATATGAAAAGATGGGGAAAACTTCCCGGGCTCGCCGCGCGAGATCCCTATGAAGATGTCTATATAGTCGCCAAAGCGATAGAGGAAGCTGGAACCTTAAATAAAACAAAGATTATTGATTCACTTAAAAACTTAAAAATGCCTGAAATGTGTAAGTTGATGGTTGATCGAACAATAAAATTTGATGAATTGCGCCGAGTGGATGCTTTAGGATGGATGGAGCAGGCTTATATGACACCCCAAGGATTGCGAATGGAAATCATATGGCCGCATGATTTGGCGTTAAGACAGTTTAAAGTGCCTGACTACTATCGACCAGCCGGGTGAGCATTTAATGTACTTTGATTCCTATCTTTTTCTTCAAACATTACTTTTTGGAATTTTTTATTATGGGTGTACATATGTTTTGCTATCACTTGGGCTTAACTTAGTTTTTGGTGTGACAAAGATTTTCTTTCTAGCTTACGGCGAAATCGTATCAATCACCACTTATGGAATTTACTGGATAACTACATTACTTACGAGCAATCCATACATAGCTGCACTTTTAATGTCTCCAATAATTTTGCTAATCATATTTCCGCTCGAGAGGTTCTGCTTTAGGAGAGTAGCTGGTAAGCCGTCAAATTCTCTTTTAGTTAATTTAGGATTAATTCTTTTTTTTGAGAACTTTATAATTTATACCTGGGGATCAATTCCAAAGCGTGTTGTAAGCCCTATTGAAAGCCTTATTTTCGGGTCAGGTCCGCTCACAATAAACTCTGATCAACTACTTATTGTCATCACTACAGTTATTTGTACCATCGTTCTGCAGATGTTCATTAGAAGAACAAAAACTGGAAAGGCATTGCGCGCTATTGCACAAGACAGCGAAGGTGCTATGCTGGTAGGCATTAATCCATATAAGATGAGCCAAATAAGTTTTATATTATGTTCTCTCATAGCCTGTACTGCTGGTCTATTTGTTAGTTTTAGATACGTGGCCCCTACTCAAGGAGGGCTCCTATCTTTTAAGGCTCTAACAGTCGTTATAGTGGGAGGATTAGGAAACTTTATAGGAGGGATTATTGCAGGCATTATCTTAGGATGCGTAGAAGCCTTAGCATCAATGATATTAGGAGGTTTTTGGAGTAATGCGATTGTTTTTATTGCTCTTACAATTATTCTTGCAATGAAGCCTAAGGGGATATTAGGAGGTTAAAGCCCTGTGAAATCTCTTACTAAAAAAATTCCTTTGCTGCCTTTTTTGATAATCGCTTTTCTACTACCACTTTTTGTTCATCCTTATCTTACTTTAATTCTTCTTTTATGTTATATTTTTATTATCTATTCCATGGGTTGGAATCTACTCCAATTATCTGGACAGATATCAATAGGTCACTCAGTTTTTTTCGGGATAGGAGCATACGTAGCTACATTGTCATCATTTGGCGTATCTCCTTGGTTACTTATACCTTTAGGCGCATTAGTATCGTCTTTAATCGCGACACCTATAGGAGTTTTATGCTGCAGGTTAAGAGGGTGGTTTCTTTCCCTTGTCACTTTTGCTTTTCCTTTAGTAATGTATGCTTTATGTCATTCCTTTGAAGCTTTCGGGGGGAGCTTAGGGTTTCCGATAAAAACGGTTCCAGATATTTCGTCAGCGCTTCAACTATACTATCTTTGCTTATCACTAATGATCTCGGTTCTAGTTATTGTTTACACGATTGTGAAGATGACAAAAATTGGATTGGCTTTTGAAGCAATTAAGCAAGATGAAGGTGCTGCAGAATGTTTAGGGATAAATATTGTAAAATACAAGATCTTAGCTTTCAACATGAGTACTTTTTTATCTGGAATGGCCGGGGTTTTATATGCTTTTAATTCAGGATGGATTTCCCCCGATATTTTTATGGTATGGTATAGCGTTCTACCCGCACTAATATGTGCATTAGGAGGCATGGAATCCTTTGAGGGCCCGATAGTTGGCACTTTTATTTATATGTTAGCGTGGGAATCCCTACGGAAAATTCATCCTGTTTTAGGAACGCTCACGCTCGGTTGTTTTATGATTTTGTTGATAGTCTTTGTGCCTGAGGGAGTCCCAAAAATATTATCAGCTCTTTCTTCGGTTTTGAGGGGTGGTAAGGGAAATGCTCGAGGTAAATGAAGTAGATGTATCCTACGGAAAAATGCAAGTTCTTTGGAAAGTATCCTTTAGTGTAGAGAGAGGGGAAGTGGTTTCCATTGTTGGACCTAATGGTTCCGGCAAAACCACAATTTTGCGGACAATATCTGGTCTCCTTCATCCCAGTAGAGGATCTATAAACTTTCTTAAGGAGAGAATAGACCGTTTGCCTCCTCACGAGATTGTGAGAAAAGGAATATCTTTTATTCCTGAAGATAGAAAGCTATTTCCTGAAATGACGGTGATAGAAAACATTGAATTAGGCGCGTATTTCGCTCCAGAAAATATCAAAAAGGAAAAACTTCAATATGTTTTCAATCTATTTCCTTTACTTAAAGAAAGAAGGAATCAGCAAGTAAAAACACTGAGTGGAGGAGAACAACGTATGGTGGCTATAGCCCGCGGATTAATGTCCAACCCAAAATTACTGATGCTTGACGAACCATCTTTTGGTTTAGCGCCTTTAGTCGTGAAAAAAATTTTTAATATAATAGAGGAACTTAAAAAGCAAGGAATAACGATATTACTTGTTGAACAAAATGTTTCTTTTGCTTTAAAGGTAGCCGACAAAATACTTGCGATGGAGAAGGGGCGAATCGTATTTTCTGGGAGTCCTCAAGAAGCACTATATAATAACAGGGTCAAGAAAATTTACCTAGGCCTATAATTAATCAAAAGCACTAAACTGTTGAGGTGAACTACTTTGAACAATATAACTTTACTGCAATGTGAAAAAATAACTAAAAAGTTTGGAGGCTTATCTGCTCTTAAAGAGATTGACCTTACAATAATGTCTGGGGAGATTCTAGGTTTAATAGGACCAAATGGATCTGGTAAAACCACGCTAATTAACATAATCACTGGAGTTTATAAACCAGATTCCGGCAAAATCTTATATCATGGCGAAGATATCACAAAACTAAGACCGGACCAAATATGTAAGAAAGGAATTGCCAGAACCTTCCAGATACCGCGACCTTTTCCTCAACTTACAGCATTAGACAATGTAGTTATTGGTTTTCTATTTGCCGGATCCGTAAAAAAAATAAAAATCGCTAAAAAGAAAGCAATGGATATATTAGAGTTCATCGGTTTTCCCCCTCAGTATTATGAGGTTAAGGCGGAAAAATTAACAACGGTTCAAATCAAAAAGTTGGAGTTAGCTAGGGCGCTCGCCACAAACCCTGAACTCTTACTTTTAGATGAGTTTTTTGCAGGATTGACTGAAATCGAAATTGAGGAAGCGATTGAACTAATTAAAAGATTATATGAGAAAAAAATTACACTTTTGGTAATTGAACATATTATAAGAGTTATTATGAATTTATGTCACCGGATTGTGGTACTTCATCAAGGAGAGAAAATAGCGGAAGGATCTCCAAGGGAAATATCCTCGAACGACAGAGTTATTGAAGCATATCTCGGCGAGATATATCATAGAGGGGAAACGCTATCGTGATGGTCTTTTATTATTCAGCATACTCTTTCGGTGGAACAATTGGTATAAGAAGATACGAGTCATATCTGCCTCCTGTGTGGATTACATGCTCACCCTTATTTATAGTCCTTGAATGAGTGTGTAATGAGCCCTTAAGAAATTCATAGTCATGACCCTGAATTATAAGTTTTAATCTCTCGCCTCGATGAAATAATACACTTGTAGGCCAAATTTCGATGTGCACAGGAACAATTTCACCTGGTTTTAATTTAAGTTCTCTTTCATGTTTAAGAACTGGTTGATAGAACGTTGACTTTTCTTCATCAAGTTCACGATGAGAAACGCGTAGCCAGCCAAGAGCAGCTGGTCCATCGTTTATTGTAGTTTGTATCGGAAAGGGAACTCTTTGCCCTGAGCGGTCAAACTTTTCAATAATTACAAACAAATCCATGTCGTCATTATCAATAGCTTCTACCCATAGCTTTACGACAGTATGTCCTGTAACTTCTGTTCTTTCATCAAAAATATATTCAAAAACAGCCCTGCCCGTTCTCGCGTTATAGTGAACAGAATGTTCTTGAGAGGAAGGACATTTGCTCATGGTTCCATCCTCTGCCCTCAAATACAGCTTCACATACTTAGTGCGAGGTATTGGCCAGTCATCTTCGGCTCTCCAATATCCAAGGAAACCCCTATCCCTAACTTCCAGCATAACTCTTGGCCAATATTTCCAGTCATTATCAATGCCCTTCAGGTATCTATCAAAAAACATTCTTTGCAATTCAACGTTTTGGTGGTAATCCTGCCATTTCTTTCCTCCATGAACCCTAAGCCATTTCTCTTTAGATGAAATTTTCTTAAATCCTTCAATTGTCCCGCGCGTATGGAGACCATGATCAGACCAGCTAGCCACAATAAATGCAGGCACATTTATCTTTGATAAATCAGGATTTACACTTTTCCAATAATCATCAAAGAATTGATGCCTTTTAAACATCATCTCTTCAAGGTCTTCTACTCGTGAGTTTGAAAAAGTAAAGAGCTGTGAAACAATCAAAGGAAAGTCACAAGGAATTCCCCCATGATAGGCAAATTCGCGGTAAAAATCATTAACTCCCTCCCATGGGTTTATGGCTTTTAGATGTGGCGGGTTTAACGCCGCAACTTTCCATTGAATGGCGGCAAGATAAGAAACTCCTGTCATACCGACATTTCCATTACTCCATGGCTGGGAGGCAGCCCACTCTATTAAATCGTAGCAATCCTGAGCCTCTTGCTCGCTCATGTGGGTATAATCTCCCTCAGAACCCCAAAGGCCGCGGGTATCAGCGTGAATAACGACGTAATCATACTTACACCAGTAGGCAGGATCAGCCCCCTCAAAAATGGCATATTTAGAGAGATCGGCATCATTAACGCCGCATCCTGGAAAGGAGCTATATCTAACCATAGGAGGATTGTGTTTGCCATAAGCTGTCCAACAAATAATAACCGGGAACTTTCCCTCCTTATTTGGGCGATATATATTTACACGTATCTTAGTACCATCCCGTAAAGGTACAGGCACATCATACTCGCAGATGATACCTAGCTCCTTATCGATTACAGTCTTAGGATTAAGTCCTGGATAATATCCCTCACTCGGGAGTCTCCCTTTTTTAAAAACAATTTCAAACTTCTTAACGCTACTCATAAGTTTTCACCATTTAACCTTTAAATTGTTTTTTATTTAAAAATTTTTGCAATTGTGCTCACACCTACAATTACTTCAGTTTTTCATAAAGATCACGCGCAATTTTACAGGTGTGAACCCAGCCCGCATAGAGCTCAAGCTTACTTTCTGTTAACACTTTTGCTAGGGCTATTAGGCATGAGTGCCTAAACAGGTATGGCCAGACATCCCTCCTCAACCCAGCCCTCTCGGCAAGTCTCTTCACTAGCTTCCTGAAATAATAGTAGCTCATAGCTTCGCTCCTAGAATTATTGCTTAGCGATATCCATAATGGTGCGTCTGGATCATTCCCCTTGGGATGCTTCATCAGCCAGTCTAGTAGGAGTCTATGGCTTGCTACTAACGGTATCCTCTTGACGCCTGTCTTGCCGCATACAGATATTAGGCAGTAGTTGTCCCTGAACTCTACGCTTCCAACCCTCATAGTCAGTAGCTCACTTGGCCTTAATGCCGCCTCGAATAGGACTGATATCAGCGCCCTATCTCGCTCATTTTTGGCAGCGTTAATCATGGCTTTAACATCATCAGGCATTAACAGCGCCTCTGGTTTAACCCTGCTGTCTCTATCATCAACCCTCATAGGTATCCAAGCGACCTCAGGGGGCAGTGGAGTTTTCCTATCGCAGCTCCCATATTTAGCATATTGAATCAGTTTCCTAACAGCCATCTTAAGGCTGTGCTTAGTCCACTCCCTATAGGGCTGCCGATTAATCCACGCGACCAC
>JAWBXL010000051.1:0-9439 GCA_038867895.1 Bathyarchaeia archaeon
CGAGATGAATGGTCTGTCACCCTCAAACCTTATAGCTTCAATCTTACTCCTAACCTGCGGGCAGAATCGATAGCATACTCTATCACATTTCGCTGGCTTACATTTATCGACATCTATGACCGCTACCCGAATACCCCTCTCCTCCCATCATTTCTAAGAAGACTCTCACGCAGATAATAAATTTACCTATAGCTCACCCAAAAGGATAAGAGTTAATAAACTCCTCTAAAAATAATTTTCTAGAATAATTCAAGCCCCGGTGGCTTAGCGGTTAGAGCAGCGGCCTTGTAAGGGCTCCGGGGGAGCCGCGGGTCGCGGGTTCAAATCCCGCCCGGGGCTCCAATACCCCTATTTCCGGAGCCCTACGGTGAAGCAATTGTCCTAACATAGACCACATGAGGGTTCGGATCTTTCTAAAACTAGGTTCTGAAGTATGCCACGAGCCTACGCGCAGTATTCAGGCACGCTTCCCTTAACCTTCAGTGCCCAAGACGTCGGTGTTGAGCGTGTAGTGGCCTAAGTAGGGGGCAGCCTTGGGTATCCTTATCAAGTCTTACCTCGTTTAAGATCGTAAGCCTCACTCTTCGCGCTAAACTCAAACCGCTTAAAATTATTGAAAGTTTTGTGATAGTTCACTATAAATATGCATGGATTATTTTTTATTTTACAGCTAACCAGCATGCGACATAATGTTCTTTTTCAGCTTCTATTTCGTGCGGTCTATTTTTAAAACATCTTTCTGAAGCATGAGGACATTGATTTGCATATTTACATCCTTTTATTAAGAACTCTTCTAACTCTATGCCCGGAGGTTTAAATTCTTCTTTAAACCATTCGTCTCTCTTTCTGTAGTCGGGTAATGCTTTTAGCAACGTTTGCGTATATGGGTGAAGAGGATTATCCACTATCGATTGGATAGCGCCATGTTCCACTATGCTGCCTCTATACATTATAAATATATAATCACTCAAGTAATATGATGTGGCTAAATCATGTGTTATATATATTATTATACTCTTCTCTTTATTTTTAATGTCTCTGAAGAAATTCAATATATTTATTCTGAGAGATGCGTCAAGCATCGAAACAGGCTCATCGGCTATTAGCACCTTTGGATTCGGTATAATGCTTCTTGCGAGGGCTACTCTTTGAAGTTGACCTCCAGAGAATTCTCTAGGTTTTTTGCCCTTAATTGTGTCGTAAGAAAGCCCTACAAAATCTAAGACATCTTGTACCCTTTTTCTTACTTCTTTCTCATCATTAAGTCCCAGAAGATTTTTTGCAGTTTTTATAAGATAATTATCCACATTTTCATGAGGGTTAAATGTATCATAAGGATCTTGAAATACGGGTTGCACTTCCTTGTAAAAATTTTTGAGAGCATCCCCGCTTAGTTTCCAAATGTTTTTTCCCCTATATAAAATGGTGCCTCTATCAGCCTTTAATATTCTCAGAAACATTTTGGCTAGCGTAGTTTTGCCACAACCACTTTCTCCGGCTATAGCATATATGCTGGGTTTTTCATCAATAGTGATATTAACGTCATCTACTGCAGGAAATTTGAAACTTCCAAGTATTCCATATTCAAAGTACTTGGATGCATTTTTTACTTCATATATGTACATTTATTATTGCACCTCATTCACTTACACATATAGCCAGCATGTAAGAGAATGAGTCGGTTTAACCTCTATATAGGGAGGTTTCTTTTCTTTACATATGGTCTTAGTATAAGGGCATCTGATGTGGAATTTACAACCTGAGGGAGGACTCGTTAGGTCAGGTGGTTGACCTTTTAGGCCTTCTCTTCTACTTTTATCTCCTAACCTAGGTAGAGATTCGATTAAAGCTTTAGTATATGGATGGAGTGGTTCTTTAAGTAGACTTTCAGTTTCACCCATTTCAAGTAGATCGCCTGCATACATTACCGCGATGCGATCGCACATGGTGCCTATAATGTCTATGTCATGTGACACTATTACGATTGAAGATCCATGTATACTATTTATTTCTTTAAGTATACCTAGAACAATCTTCTGATTCACCACATCAAGAGCCGACGTGGGCTCGTCGGCCAGTATTAATTTTGGTTTAAACGCCATAGCTAGTGCTATAGTAACTCTCTGTTTCATTCCACCGCTGAGCTGATGAGGATATGCTGCTAGAACATCCTTCGGTAAACTAAATTTCGATATATGATTCTCGATAAATTTCATCATTTCATTTTTATCCATATTCACAAGAGACTTTTTAAGAGTTTCTATAAAGATATCTCGAATTCTTAGCATTGGGTTAAGGGCATTCTGCGCTCCTTGTGGGATCCAAGAGATATGCTTCCACCATACTTTTTCCCTACTTAAAGGAGATAGCATATCCACGTAATCTTCTTCACTTATATAAAATGTGACTTTACCCCGAATTACTTTAAGAGGGGGCTCAATAAATCCGTAGATTATTTTTACTAACGTTGTTTTTCCACAACCAGATTCGCCCACAATCCCGAGTATCTCTTTTTCCTTAATCTCCAGAGATACGTTATTTACAGCATATATATTGCTTTTACCAGCAACATAAAAAGCACTAATGTCTTTTGCTTCGAGTATCGTTCTCATAGTTGTTAACCTCCTAGTCTTCTCATGTATATCTCACGAGCCGCCGAATATAACGCTACAATAAATATTATTAATAAAGCGATTGGGAAAAATATCCACCACCATATTCCTCTAACGAGAGCTTGATAGCTCATAGCCCAAAAGATTATAGTGCCTATAGAAGGGACACCTAGACTAGTTAATCCAAATATTGCTAACGTTGTCTCCATGCCTATTGCCCAAAGCATTACATTCAGTGCGCTCACAAGGATTATTCCAAATATATATGGCAAGTATTCATGAATTATAGTATCTAGCATCTTATAGCCGGAAAAGCGTGCCGTGTATGTGAAAGTTCTTTCGCGCAAACTTAAAATCATTGACCTGACCGTTCTTGCAGACCATGACCATCCAAATACTGAGAGAATTAGAGCAAAGTTTGCCATGAAGGTTCCACCTGTCCAGAGAGCGCTAATAAGAACGAGTATGGGTAGCGCCGGGAGCACGCAAAAACAGTCTATGAAAATAGCTAAGATTGCGGATAATTTGCCGCGTGAATAAGCTGATGCGATTCCTACGAAGAGCGCTATAACAGTAGATATTGCTGAAGTTATTGCTCCGAAGCTTATGGAGTTTCTAAGGGCAAATGAGCATGTCCAGAAAAGATCCTGGCCTAAAGTAGTTGTTCCAAAAATATATTTAAATGATGGAGGAGAATCCGCAAGCGCTTGGTTCCATCTTATAGGATCATTATAGGGAGAAAAATAAGGCAATACATATGCATATATAATTATTCCAACTATGATAATTGTAGAAGTCATAAGAATCTTCGGATGCATAGATCTATTCACCTTTAAAACCATACTTTATTCTGGGATCTATGAATGGGTATACTAAGTCAAGTATAAAGGCTGCGAACGCTACCCCAACTATAGAGTAGGCTGAAATTCCCAACAAAAGATTATAGTCTGCTCTCATCAGGGCTAGCATAATAAGGTAGCCTAACCCGGGATAACTGAATATATATTCTGTAGCTACTGCGCCAGAGAAAATGTTTCCTATGCTAAGCGCAAGACCCGTTATTTGAGGCAACACTATATTTCTAAAGAGATAGCGAGAGAGTATGCCCTTTTTTGGCAAACCTCTCACAATTGCATAAATAACGTAATCTTCACGTTTAATACTTGCTACAAGTAAATATGTTGATAGAAACCATCCAGCTATCCAAAGGATGATTAATGATAGTGCAGGTAACCACGCCCTTGAAAGAACTGCAACTATAAATTCGATACTAAATGAAGGCTTTGTAAATCCAGCTCCTCCTAAACCAGTATAAATGCCTATTAATACTCCGAAAACTAAGAATAGAACTAAGGCAAATACAGCGTAAGGTAGCGGATATATTATGACAAATATTGAATTCATTATTCTACTTATATACTTTCCCTCAAAGTATGAAGATAATATGCCAAAAGTTATCCCTAAAACCCACGATATAATTATAACTAAGACTAGGAGAAAAACCGTCCACCAGATAGATCCCGCTATAATGCTAGACACCGATACTGGAAAGTAAATGTAAGAGGGGCCAAAGTTCCATGTAAGAGCATTTTTTAAGAAGAAAATATATTGCATCCATAAGGGCTTGTCCAGACCAAATAATTCTAGTAATGTTCTCCTCATAACCTCAACTTCCTCAGGTCTTAAACTTGCTCCCATGGCCGTTAATCTGCCTATGATCTCGCCGATAGGGTTTCTAGGACTTAAACGTGTAGCTATAAAAACAGTACTTAATCCCGTAACAATAGTGACTAAAGCTACAGCGCCTCTTATAGCAATCCACTTCGCAATATTTAGGAAATTTATCTTTGGATTCATAAAAATCCGACCAATGCTGTTTTCTAAAAAGAAAGAGCTTCTTAAAAATATAAATTTTGCGATTAAAAGGGGACATAGCAACTTAAGGATTTCTGAGCGAGATCATCCCTAAATTTTTAAGCCTTTTTAGGCTATGGTTTGGTACGAGACTTTGTGAGTTTTCTGATGCGTGAGGTTTATCAGGTCTTTATTACCTTTTAGGGTATCATCTATGAGGTAGCCTAAAAGGGTATGCATGAGTAGCTTCACTGTGGAAGCTAGGAGGTCTGGTAGGCGTTTGCATCCATGTTTAGTTCCACTCATCGCCTTGAAAGCCTTAACCTCTAGCATCGTAAGGTTTACGTCCAACACCCCCTTCCACCCGCAGTCCTAAGGCGGATCCAGCGAATACATAATCCACATCAACAAACCAAATATCCAAACAATTACAACTCACAAAAACAAGCCTTTCCAAAATTTTACGCAGAAACCTTTTAACCATAAAATTTATAAAGTTTGTATAATAATACGTATAAGGGGACTAGCAATGAAGAAAAAATCAGTATTAATTTCATCGGTATTTCTCGCCTTGACTCTTTTGATATCGATGCAAATGTCTACAGTTCGAGGATACTTACCTCCGGGAATACCGCGTGAAGAATTATTTATCGCAGAAAACTTTGGGGGTAGAGCTATAACACCCAAAAGGTTTAATGTATGGGTCTTGGGCGTTACAGCTGCGCCTTATCAAGCGGGCGTCCACCAGCTAATGTTAACGGCTTTATGGTACTTTAATTACTCGGATGGCTCCATAATTAATGGTTTAGCAGCGAGCTATCCTATGATGAGTGAGGACTATACTGAATTAACTATAAAATTGAAGAGCGGCATATATTGGAGTGATGGAGTGGAACATACGGCTGAAGATTGGCTCTATACTCTTAACTTAGCTCTCACGGATTCAAGACATGGTTTTAATCCGCATGCATCTCTGTGGATTAAAAATGTTTCAGCTCCGGATAAACACACAGTTGTAATAAAGCTTAAGCAACCGTATCCGAACTTTTGGACACTGTTTGCAGTAGGAGTTTGGTCCGCATGGATATATCCAATGCCAGCCCACATATTTAAAGATGCTGAAGCACGAGGGATTCCTTGGTATGAATTTGATTTCTATCCGCCTGTCTCTTTAGGTCCCTACGTATTAAAGGACCTAGATCCAACAGGTTACTGGTACTTATGGGAGTTAAGAAGTGACTGGGAAAGAACTGCCGTTGGAAAGTGGCTGAAGGAACATGGTCTTTCCTGGACAGGTCCGAGATATGTGCTTTATGTAGCTTTTGATACAGAAGAGCAGAAGATTGCGGCGGCAGGAAGAAATGAAATAGATTATCTTTTTGATGTTACTGCTGAAGCTTTTGATGCAATAAGAATGCTAAATCCGTATGCAAGGTCGGTAATACCGCATGTTCCATACGAATACACACTTGAGCCTTGCATGCGAGGAGCGTATTTCAACCTTGAAAAGTACCCATATAACCTAACTGAGGTTAGGTGGGCTCTTGCGTTATCTATAAATGCAACCGATTACGTCATATCGACCCTCAGAGGAATATGTAAATTAAACCCCATAAATGCAATATATAGACCAGGCTTATTCGAGCTATACGAAAAAGTCATACCTAGACTTGAAGCTTTCGAGATCACTCTACCTAATGGTAGCAAATTTAAACCTTATGACCCAGAGTTCCCATTGAAAATTGCGCGATGGGCTGTAAGAGAGGGATATATAGAGTCAATGCCTTCACTCGACGAGGCAAGACTATATTGGGGTGTCGGTTGGTATAAATATGCGCCCGATGTTGCTGAACAGCTACTTAAGAGCGTGGGGTTCAATAAAGGTGCTGATGGTAAATGGAGGTTGCCGACTGGGGAACTATGGCATATAACTTTCTATTCGGCTGGTCCATGGGAAATAGATGGTATGAGAATGAGCTATGGTTTGGCAGAACAATGGAGGAAGTTTGGTATAGATGTAGAAGTTAAAGTGGAAGATTCATCAACATTCTGGAGCAGAAATTTTCAAGGCTTTTATGAGACTGGAGGATGGTGGGGTCTTGGAAATGAGGGAGTGACGATACATGACTGGGTGCGGACAGTAGTGCAATTGCACTCAAAGTATGCAAAGCCAAGTGGTGAATGGTCTTCAAACTTTATAAGACTAAGAGACCCTGAAATTGACAAACTTCTCGATGAGATGTCATCTACACCGACAATGCTACCTGACGGCACAATTAATCCTAAGTTTTTAGATATGGCAGCGGACTTTGTCATGTATTTTATACAAAACATGTATTACGTGCCCACTCAATGCACTAAAAAACTGGCGGTATTCGATACTAAATACTGGGAAGGGTACACAATTATAGAAGAAGGATGGCGTGGTCTTTGGGCTCACTACTACTTTGCGGGAGCACAATGGTTAATTCCCCTACTACGTCCCAGAGCAATGGTTCCACCGGTAACTTATATCACAATATACGCGCTAACAGATATTGAGACATTTACAGGTGTAGACGGAAAAACTTATGGACCATATAAGGCAGGTGAAGCTATGACAATACCTAAAGATGATGCCGAGAGACTGATCAGAGAAGGCAAAGCGTCGTATTCGCCTCCTTTGCCTCCCGGAACTTTAGAAGCATTAACTGAGATATTAAAAGCTACAGCAAGAATTGAGACTAGTACCGCTAGGCTTGATGAAAAACTTACTAATTTGAGCGGGACTATTGATGCGCTAAACAATAATATAGGCTCTTTCTTGCCATTATTATATGTGACTATAATCCTACAAATAATTGTGGTGATTTCCCTCGCATACATGATAGCTACTAGAGGTAAAAAATCTTAAAAACCCTCTTTTATTTTTTCCTCTTAAATGTTAGACCCATGTTGTTATCTTGTAACTTACTATGAACTCGTCGTAACCAAGCTTCTCAATCAGAACCTCACAGCCTTTTAGCTGTATAAGCAATTGTAAAACGTAAGCTATGCTATACTTTGCAGCTAAAGGTCAGCAACATCTTTATATTGCTGACCTTAACATCAAGTAAAAACTAACACGCCTGAACAGAGTTTTAAAGAAAATTCTTAATGACTAAAAAGATAATAATAAAATAATTGTTTTTCGTTCTATTTGGTGAGCGATATTTTTGCGCCTTCGCGTAGAAATATTGGAATTATTTCTAGCGGGGTTGCGCGGTTGATCCATTGTCCTCCCTCATAAACATTACTATTCCAAGCATCAGTCCATTTTGTTCTTTTTGGGAGATAAACCTTTCTGCTCTTTGCTCCTTCTTCATATACTGGCGCCACCAAAATATCTGAGCCGAACATAAACTCATCTTCTATATCATAAGTGTTCTCATCAAATGGAAAGTCAAAGAAGAGCGGACGCATAAGTGGCACGCCTTCCTCACAACATATTTTCATCTGTTCTATAATGTACGGCTTTAATCTTTCCCTTATAAATAAGAAGTCGCATAGTATCTTATAAGCTCTTTCACCAAAAGACCAAACTTCGTTGGGACCACCAGTTAGTTCATAAGAGTCGCACTTATTAGGATCTTTAGGGTAAGGTAATCGGAATCCATGTAATCTAAAGATTGGGCAAAAACAGCCAAATTGAAACCACCGAATAATTAATTCCTGAAATCTTGGGTCTCTTGGGTCTCCTCCATAAAATCCACCAATATCCGTTGTCCACCAAGTAATTCCGCAGATAGCCATATTTAATCCGGCTTTGATTTGTCTCCTCAAAGAATCAAACGTTGATGGTATGTCTCCTGACCACACGACAATATTAAATCTCTGGCTACCATGCCAGGCAGCCCGAATAAGAAGAAAATCATCTTCCCCCAGGGATTTTAATCCCTCATGAAAAGCTTTAGCGTAATAGAATGGGTAAAGGTTACTTACTTCTAAACCATTACCTAAATAATAACGAATGTTATCATAGTCATAAGGCAATACATTATCATATCCTAAACCTCGCATTCCGAATTGTGGTTCAGCCTCATCTAGCCAGAAGGCTTTTATACCGTACTTATAATAATTTTCTTTTACCTTCTCCCATACAAATCTTCTAGTTTCGGGGTTTGTGAAGTCGCAGTATGTTGTGAAGCCGCGGAAAGTAAACACTATGGGTATACCTTTCTCGGTTCTAACTAGAAGCCCCCTCCTGACCATTTCATCATAGTTTTCGCTGTTAACGTCGACTGTAGGCCATATTGAGACCATCACTTTAACGCCCATGGACTCTAGCTCCTCAACCATCTTTTTCGGGTCAGGCCAATATTTCGGGTCAAACTTCCAGTCTCCCTGATTCGTCCAATGGAAGAAATCTATCACTATAACTGAAAGGGGTAAATTTCTCCTTTTATATTCGCGTGCTATACTCAACAGCTCGTCCTGAGATCTATACCTCAATTTACACTGCCAGAAGCCTAGAGCCCATTCTGGCATAGGTGGAGCCTTACCAACAAGATTAGTATACTTTTTAACAATTTCAGCTGGCGTATCTCCCGCGATTACTATATAGTCTATTTGTCTTGCAGCCTCAGCCAGCCACATGGTGTGATTTTTAGCGAGCTCTACACGCCCGATCGAAGGATTATTCCAGACAAAACCATAACCTCTGGAGGAGAGTAAAAATGGAATGCTTATTTGAGTATTTTTATGAGCGAGCTCTAAAACGCATCCTTTTAAGTTGAGATAACCATTAGCGTACTGTCCCATTCCGTAAAAATGCTCATCATCAAAGGATTTAAAATACACTTGAATTTTAAATAAGTCACTACTTAAAGCTTTATAATTCCTTGCCTTTAAAACCTCCGCATTGTTAATCCTATGATCGATCCATAATTCTTCTAGCAAAATCCTTCCATCAAAAGTATTTAGATATCTTATATCTCCTCCCACCCTCATCTCCG
>JAWBXL010000052.1:0-9417 GCA_038867895.1 Bathyarchaeia archaeon
TATCGATTCGGGCAACTATTTCTAAGTTTATATCCCGTATATATTATCCCTATCAAAGCATTTATGCGGTTAAACTGGGAGCTAGCAGCGTTCAGCTCGGAATATTAAACTCTTTTGGTAGCATTGCGGGCGTAGTATTTTCAGCCCCTATTGGTTGGCTCCAAGATAGATACAGTTTAAGGAAGATATTTCTTGCAGGCCTTACATTAAATTGCCTTGCGCTTTTTTTGTTTGCTTTAGCGACAAACTGGTATATGCTTATTCCCGCCATCATAATATTGTATTTGACATTTCTTCCAGTATCAGGTGCCCCATCAATAGGGAGTTGTGTGACAATATGCGACGTTACATTAAAACCTGAGGATAGATCGACTGCTAAAGGTATTTGTGATGGCTTATTCAGTCTTCCAGGCATTGCTGCACCGATTGTTGCTGCGCTCATTATAAGCCACTATGGTGGTATAAATGCAGAGAGCATCCGTATTCTTTTCTGGATAGCAGTTATAGTCGAAATCATGCTTCTTATATTTACATTAACTCAAATGACTGAGGTTTATAGACCAAAAACTGAAGATGAAAGCTTTAGCTTTGTGAGGGGCTATAAAAATCTCTTTAAAGGTGGGCAGCACCTAAAGAAGTGGTGTCTATTTACATTTTGTAACACCTTCATCTCAAGTATGCTATCCCCATTTTTAATGGTTTATTGCTACAATGTCAAATTTGCAGATGAAATTGCCATAGGCGTGATGAGCGCCGCCAATATACTCTCTCAATCCATCTTTTCCCCACTCCTAGGTCATATAGCAGATAAAATTTCGCGGAAAAAGTTTACTTTTTAGCAATGCCCTTATACTGGATCTCATTAATGATGCTGTTAATTGCGCCAGAGAGAAACTTCCTATTGCTTGCTTTATCATGGTTCTTACAAGGATTTATGAGAATCGCAAGCTATACCGTCTTAATACCCTTAATGGTTGAGCTTGTTCCCATTGATAAAATTGGTAGATGGAGAGGTATTCAAGGTATGATAAATAGCATTGCTGCTATTCCTGCGCCAACCATCGGTGGAATTATCTGGGAGATCCTTGGACCTGACTATATAATTCTGGTGCCATTACTACTCAGCATAACAGTAGAAGCACCCCTAATTTTAATGATACCTGAAAGTTGAGTATTTTAGGATGTGCTAAATCGTTATCTCTTTATTTACTCATTAAAGTGAGAGTCACTCTCACCCATTGGTTTGTCGCATGCTTAGACAATCTGGGGCCGCATTAGGTCTGAGAAACTGACCAAGCAAATAGTTTGCCGTTAACGTCAACTGTGAGCCAAAAATATTATTAATCAATTTTAGTCTAGTTTATTTCCATGGGGATCATGATGAATGATGATTTGAGAGGCTTTATAGAAAAGCTATATGCGGCAAATGAAATTATCGAGGTTAAAGATGTTGACTGGAACCTTGAAATAGGAGCAATTACTGAGGTAGGGGCTGAATTAAAGAGTCCAGCTTTCCTCTTTGATAAAATAAAAGACTATCCTGAGGGTTTTAGAGTTGCAGCAAATCTATTAACCGTATCAAAAAGGAGACAGAAGATAGCTCTAGGTTTCACGGAGGACGTAAGCGACTTGGATGTCGTAAAAATATGGAAAAATAAGCTAAGAGATTTTAGACCAGTATCTCCAAAAGAGGTCTCTGATGGACCTGTTATGGAGAATGTTATGGAAGGAGAAAATATTAACTTATTTAAGTTTCCAGCGCCAAAATGGCATGAGCATGATGGGGGACGCTACATAGGGACTGGTGATATTGTAATAACTATGGATCCAGAGGAAGGATGGATCAATATGGGAACATATAGAGTTATGATACATGACGAAAAAACTTTAAGCTTTTTTGTTGCACCTGGCCACCATGCCTACATAATGAGGGAGAAATATTGGGCGCGTGGAAGAAATTGTCCGGTTGTCATGTGCTTTGGGCAGGACCCGCTTCTTTGGATTTGCTCTACATTACCGTTACCGTGGGGAGTCTCCGAGCTTGATTTCGCAGGTTTTCTAAGTGGAGAACCAATTAAAGTTATTCGTGGGAAATACACAGGGTTACCAATTCCCGCAACTGCTGAAATCGCTATAGAGGGGGAGTCTCCTCCTCCATCCATTGAGACACGTGAAGAGGGGCCATTCGGTGAGTGGACGGGCTATTATGCTTCAGGCTCTAGGATAGAACCTATTATTAAAGTTAAAGCAGTCTATTACAGAAATAATCCAATAATCCATGGGGAACTTCCTTGTAAGATAAATCCTGCTTGGCATCCTATACCAATACATTCTGCACCACTCTTATGGACTCTTTTAGAAAGGGCTGGCATAGAAGGCATTAAAGGTGTTTGGGTTCATGGGCGGGGGAATATGGTTATACCAGTAATTTCTATTGAGCAGTTATATTCAGGTCACGCCAAACGGGTGGCCTCGGTAGCTGCTGGCGTTATGTATGGTGTCGCTATGGCAGGCAAATGGGTTATAGTTGTTGATGATGATGTTGATCCATCAAACTGGGATGAGGTTTTATGGGCATTATGCACTAGATGTGATCCAGAAAGCTCTATAGATATAGTGAGAGGCTATCCTGATACACCATTAGATCCCATAATCCCTCCTGAGAAAAGAGAAAGAAAAGATTGGACACAATCTAAAGTCCTTATAACAGCATGTAAACCGTATAATTGGAAAAAAGAGTTTCCACCAGTTGCTGAAGCAAGCCCAGAATTAAAGGAGAGAGCACTTAGAAAGTTGAAGACATTATATCCAGGGCTATTTTCTTTAACAAAAAACTATTGATATTTCCATTTTTTCTTTACTAACCAATGTCTGGAAAAGTCTCTATCAACTCTTTTCTCTGTTTTAATTTTTACTCTCAAATCTCTGAAGAGTTTGGTTGGTCCCTCCATCTCTTGAACAAGTTATGCTCTATTCCCAGACAATCTAAAATTTTACCTAAGGTATGATTTACGATTTCGTCTACAGTTTTTGGTTTATTATAAAAAGCTGGAATTGGGGGAAGTATAATTGCGCCTGCTTGAGCGGCCTTTAACATGTTTTTTATGTGTATGATATTTAGTGGTGTCTCTCGCGGGACAAGAACAAGTTTTCGTCTTTCTTTTAATGTTACGTCAGCCGCTCTCACTATTAAGTTATCTGCATAACCATTTGCAATTGCAGAAAGAGTCTTCATGCTACATGGGGCAATAACCATGCCATCCACTTTAAATGATCCACTGGCAATCGGCGCTGCTAAATCATTAATATCATAGCAGAAATTCGCTAAGCACTTAACTTTAGCAGCAGACCACTCCGTCTCGGCAGAAATAACCATCTCAGCCCACTCACTCAAAATAAGATGAGTTTCTATGTTCTTATCCCTTAAAACTTGCAGTAGCCTAATCCCATAAATAACGCCTGAAGCCCCGGTTATCGCCACCACCAATCTCATGGATAGTGCCCTCTCACAATAAGCTATACATTAAACAGCTTTTACGGTTTATTATTTTTCTATTTCGAACAATTATCCAAACAACCTTCCTTTTCATTTATTTTTAATCTACAGGGTTATCTTTCTTCGTTAATATTTTTTAAAAAGTAAAGATATAGCGTCATTAAAACTATTCGATTCTCTCATCTCAGATTTACTCTTAGTAATCTAAAAGTGAACTGTAGCTACACGGCTGTAGCTACAAGATTTACTCTTAGTAATCTAAAAGGAGAAAGTTTAAGTCTCACATTCTAAGAAAAAGATATTGAGGAAGATGGAGACCGATTTAGATCTTATTAAGCAGATAGAGTGTACTCTTGAGAGAGGGTTAAGACTGGCTCTATGTATTTTGGTTGAGAAGAGGGGGTCTGGGCCGAGGGAGCCTGGCGCCAAAATGGTTGTGGTTGAGGACGGGCAAACGTTTGGAACAATTGGTGGTGGGAGCTTTGAGCGGGCTCTGATAAAAGAGGCTCTACGGACCATCGAAGATGGAAAACCTAGAAAGATTATTTTCTCACTTATGGAGGAAGAGAGGGAGAGGGGCACCGTTAAGACTGGTTTGATATGCGGAGGTGAAGTGGAAGTGTTTATTGATGTGATGGAGCCTAAGCCAAAGTTGATTATTATAGGCGCGGGCCACGTAGCTAAGCCTTTAGCAAAATTTGCTATTCACTTAGGATTCGATATTATAGTGGTGGACGATAATGAAAAATTAGCCTCTAAAGAACGGTTCCCAATGGCAAGAGAGATTATAACCGGAGAATATAAGGAAATTCTTGATAAAGTAAACGTAAGCCAACGAGATTTTGTTGTAATAGTGTACGGTGAACCTGAACATGACTATTTGGCTTTAGAGAAGATGGTTCAAAAGAAACCGTTCTATATTGGTTTATTGGGGAGTAAAACCAAAGTGAACAGGCTCTTAGAGAGACTTAGGGAAGAGGGGGTAAGCGACGAGGAACTTAAGCCATTACATGCCCCAATTGGCTTAGAGATCGGCGCCCAGACGCCTGAAGAAATAGCAATAAGTATACTGGCAGAGATAATAGCCGAGAAAAGAAGGGCGAAAAAATAAAACACGCTTTTCTCTTAATCTTCTCTTAAGGGTAATTGCATGATTTCTGTAGTTATATTAGCTGCTGGCCTATCAAGAAGGTTTGGCAGAAATAAACTTTTGGAAAAAATTAATGGATACACCATAATTGAGAGAGTTGTTAGAGGCGCAACTACTTCAAAGGCCGATGAAGTTATCGTGGTTCTGGGGTTTGAGGCGCAGAAAATTATGGAAGTTCTTAGAAAGTTTAACTGTAAATTTGTTTTTAACGAAAGTTTCTATGAAGGACAAAGTTCGTCAGTGAAGGTTGGTGTTAAAGCTGTTATGAATTATACCGAAGCTGTAATTATTCTTCCTGGGGATATGGGACTGATAACCTCAAAGCCGATTAACATAGTTATCGAAGAATATTATAGAAGTAAGAGCCCAATAATTGTGGCCAGCTACCAGGGCCGCCTAGGCCACCCAATACTTTTCGACAGATCCCTTTTCGAGGAAATACTATTTATAAATGAGGAAACAATGGGTCTGAAAGCTATCCTTAAAAGGCATGAAGAACTATTAAGAAAGGTAGAAGTAGATTCTCCTGAAGTTCTAATTGATATAGATAGAGAAGAGGATCTGAGGAGAGCTAGGCAATACCTTAAATATAAACAACCTTACTCCTTCAATGGGCTCTCCTAGCCCCTCTGCTTTATGAGACTAAATTAGATATATATTAACAATTTATATGAGAATATTTTGGGTGTTAGGATGCAGGATAAAATTGGCGTTGTGCGTTTTAGTGTTTCGCTTCCTCCTTCTGTTGTCGAAGAGTTTGATGGTGTTTGGAGAAGCATGGGCTATGAGAGTCGCTCTAAAGCTGTTCACGATGCCATCCGAGCTTTTGTAAGCGAGTTTAAGTGGACGGCTGCGGAGACTGAGCATGTAGCTGGGGCTATTCTTGTTCTATACTATTTGGATAAACCAGACCTCTTGGAGAAGGTTATGAGCGTGCAACATAAGTTTAGAGATATTATATCCTCGACAACGCACATACATTTGGAGGAAGATAAGTGTTTAGAAATAATTGCGGTTAACGGGAAAGTTGGTGAAATAAAAAGGCTAGCAGAGGAACTGATGTCAAAAAAAGGGGTAAAGCAAGTTAAGGTTGCTGTGGTAGCGCCCTAACGCTAAAGTATTCACCATTAATGAAAACATCTTCTGCTAATCTTATTTTCATGGAAATATATTTAAATACGACTAATCGTAATTATTTTTTTTGATTAGTCGAAAAGTGAGGCAATAACTTTGATGATGGAAGTATCGAGTGTTATAGAGGAGTATCTCGAAGCAATTTATAGACTTCAGGAGCGCTATAGCATTGCTAGAACAAGTGACCTAGTAGGCATGTTAAAGGTTTCTCCCGGGACGGTAACAAATACAATTGAGAGACTTGAAAGGAACCTCCTTATTATTCACGAGCCATATAAGGGTGTAAGGCTAACCGAGAAGGGACGGAAAATAGCTTTAAGCATAGTTAGGAGACACAGGCTTTTAGAGAGACTTTTAGTTGACATTTTAGGGATTGAATGGCATAAAGTTCACGAGATTGCATGTGATCTTGAGCATTGGATAGATAAGTATGTTGCTAAACGAATCGAGCATATATTAGGTTATCCAAAGACATGTCCTCATGGAAATCCGATCCCTACGGAAGATGGAGAGGTTCTTGAGAAGAAAAGTGGTTGCTTGCTACTTTCTGAAATGGGGGTTTGTGGAAAAGGGGTTGTCTCAAGGGTACTTGAAGAAGAAAGCGCCCTTCTGAGTTATCTTGAGAGAATCAAAATGAAACCCGAAAGTACAATTGAGGTTATTGAGAAGAGTCCATTAAACGATTTAATAACGGTTAGGGTAGATGGGAAAGTTCAAGTGCTGAGTCGAGAGGTCGCCTCGCTTATTGTGGTTAGGAAAACTTAAATGGAGATAATTTATATGGAAGTCTCATTAACGGAGCTGAGGGAAGGCGAAACAGGAATAATTACAGCGATAAAAGTTGGTTTCGGTCATGGGAGATGCTGGGGACATGGAATTAGGAAAAGGCTCGCAGATATGGGGCTAACACCGGGAACAAAAATTACTGTTGTTCGGTTAGCCCCATTTAATGGTCCGATTGAGGTTTATGTTAGAGGTTATAAGATCGCCATTGGTAGGGAATTGGCTGAGAAAATCTTTGTGGAGGTTCAGAGATGAATGAAGAAAAGAATTAGGATTGCATTAGCTGGGAACGCGAATGTTGGGAAATCTGTAATATTTAATCAGCTGACCGGGCTTCACCAGCACATTGGCAATTGGCCTGGCAAAACCGTTGAGAAGGCTGAGGGGACTCTTCATTTTAAAGGATATAACATTGACGTTATTGACTTGCCAGGCATATATTCACTATCAACCTTTTCACTTGAAGAACTGATTTCTAGGGAATATATAATTAACGAAAAACCAGACATTGTGATAAATGTCGTAGACGCATCCCTCTTAGAGAGAAATCTCTTTTTTACTCTTCAGCTAATAGAGCTCGAGGCGCCGCTGATCATAGCCCTGAACCAGATGGATGTCGCTGAAAGAAAGGGAATAAAAACAAATTACAAGAGACTTGAAGAAATATTGGGTGTTCCTGTTGTCCCGACAATTGCCATTAGAGGAAAAGGTATACATGAGTTATTATCTAGAGCAGTTGATATTTTCGAGAAGGGTGCTCGGAAACCATCTCCTATAGGATACGGAAGCGAAATCGAATCTAGAATACAGAGGCTGGAAGAGGCTTTAAGGAAGGCTGATTTAAGATATCCGTCCAGATGGGTTGCAATAAAGCTCCTTGAGGGTGATGAAGAAGTTATAAAAGAAGTTAAGAGGGTAATGCCAAACGTCATAGCTTTAGCGGAGAAATTATCCAAGGAGATTGAGGAAATACATGGCCATCCATGCCCAACAGTAATAACCTCAGAGCGATATGAAATTGCTGGTAAAATCGCTAGAGAGATTCAGCAGGTTCTTCCGGTCGTAAAACTAACGTTGAGCGACAGAATAGATTATTTGACGACACATAAAATTTATGGCTACATCATAATGGTAGCGGTAACTCTTGCTATTTTTTACGTAATATTCGGTCTTGGTAATATTCTTTCGGGCATTCTTTCTGTCATATTTCATAGGTGTGAAACAATTTTTATAACATCTATTGGATCATGGTTGTTGAAGAATATAGTCTTGGGAGGAATTATAGAGGGAATTATAGCAACGATGACCATAGCACTACCATATATAGTCCCATTCTACCTAATACTCTACATTTTAGAGGATTCCGGTTATCTGGCCCGGATAGCCTTTTTAATGGACGCATTTATGCATAAGGTTGGATTGCATGGCAAGGCTTTCATTCCCTTGCTGCTCAGCTACGGATGTAACGTTCCAGCCTGTTTGGGTTGTAGGATAATGGAGACTGAAAGAGAGAGACTTATAGCTAGCTTTGTGGTGACATTAATCCCTTGTGCAGCCCGCTCAGTTATAATACTTGGGCTTGTAGGAAAATATGTTGGAATTGAATGGGCTCTCTGCCTTTACATAATAGATTTAGCGGTAGTATTCCTTCTTGGCAGAATAGCCTTTAAGGTTCTTCCAGGAGAGCCGGTGGCGCTTATAATGGAGATACCGGAATATAAAGTGCCACATTTAAGAACAGTCATTAGGCAAACTTGGTTTAGGCTCGAAGAATTTCTCAAAATAGCTTTTCCAGTAATAGTTGCTAGTGGTTTAGCGATTAAAGTTATGGAGGTCTTTGGCATCTTATCTTTTCTCTCGAAAGTGTTAAGCCCAATAACTGTAATTTGGCTTGGGTTGCCTGAGATAACTGGTATATTGTTAATATTTGGCGTGTTAAGGAAGGAGCTTATTCTAATTCTGCTTACAACACTATTTGGCTCAGAAAATCTACATAAATTTCTCACACCACTCCAGATGTTCATATTATCGCTAGTAATGATGCTTTATTTACCATGCATCGCAACTATGGCGGCATGTATCAAGGAATTTGACTGGAAGAAGGCGGTAATAATGGCAGTCAGCGAAATATTATTTGCAGTTCTCTTAGGAGGACTTATTTACAGGATCTTGGCGGCACTGAGAATTATCTAATAAAAATTATCCCGTACCAGTTTTATTTTTGTGTGGTTCCTGTTAAGATATTAAGGTAAAAAATAAATTTCATGAGATAGATATAAGGCATTTGTGATGTAAAGATGACTTTTCTAGATCTGGTTTTAAGGAGAAGAAGTATAAGAAAATATAAAACAGATCCTATACCCGAAGATACAATAAGATACGTGCTAGAGACTGCTCGTCATGCGCCTTCATGGGCTAATCAGCAGTGCTGGAAATACATAGTTGTAACAGATGAAGATTTAAAGAAGGAAATAGCATCAATGGCGCCTCCTCCATCATCTAGAGTACCTCCACCTTCTTGGGATAGAAATCTCCTTCCTCCACTAGAGCCGAGACCTAGAGATTGGGCGGCGAGGGCCCCCGTAATTATAGTTGGATGTGCGGATCCAACCAAATCTGGTAGGAAGGAAGGAAAAGACTATTACCTAGTGGATATGGGTATAAGCATGGAGCACCTCATACTTGCAGCCGCAGAGCAGGGACTTGGAACGTGCTGGATTGGAGGGGGCTTTAACGAGGAAAACGTCAAAAAGGCTCTTGGGATACCAGATGAGATCCGTGTTGTTGCCCTCACCCCCCTCGGGTACCCCGATGAACAACCTAGCCCCAGACCCAGAAGAAGTTTCGATGAAAT
>JAWBXL010000053.1:0-9271 GCA_038867895.1 Bathyarchaeia archaeon
CTCTTGGATTATCGGTTGGCAGGGTTGCCAAGTACGCTAACCTCCTATGCACGCTAATGAGGGGTACTCCCTTCGATCCATAAACTTTAAATAAGAAAATCAAGATTAAGTTAAGAATAAAATTCTTAGAGGAGGTTATAATAGCATGGAGGTTTCATTTCATGGTCGTTTGAAGCATTTTATTGATAATAACTATGTTGAGGCTGATAGCGACAAATATGTTCTTTCGTATGATCCTGGTGTTGGTAAGCCTATTGCGGAAGTGCCCATGCTTTCATTAAGTGATGTTGATAGGGCCGTGCGCTCAGCAGCGGCCGCATTTGATGGATGGTCAAATTTACCTGTATTCGAGCGCCTTCAACATCTAGTTAGGCTGAAGATTTTAATGGAGGATAATCTTGAGAAATTCGCTGTTCTCTTAGCGAGGAATGTTGGTAAAACTTTGAGGGAAGGGCGCGCTGAGATGCGCAGGGCTATTGAGGCAGTCGATGCAGCCCTGGGTGCGCCTCATCTATTAATGTTAACGAGAAAAGTCATGAATATGGCCAAGGCCGTGCCGGAAATAGATATGGAGTGTATAAGGGAGCCGCTTGGAGTCTTCGCCGTAATCTCACCATTTAACTTCCCAATCATGATACCTATGTGGTTTGTTCCATGGGCAATTATCCTCGGAAATACCGTGGTGATAAAACCTAGCTCATTAGATCCGGTTCCAACAACATTCTTTGTTGAATTATTCAAGGAGGCTGGTTTCCCACCTGGCGTTGTTAATCTTATTAATGGGACAGGGCCAGCTTCAGATGAGCTGCTCAAGCATCCGGAGATAGCTGGCGTATGTTTTGTCGGTTCCTCAACTGTTGGCGAAAAGATTTATTCTGTGGCTTGCTCTCACGGCAAAAGGGCGGTATGCCAATGTAGCGCCAAAAACCCAGTCGTTTTAATGCCGGATGCTGTGCCGGAACCATCAATTGAGAATATAGTTGGCGGCTTCTTTGATATGGCTGGCCAGCGTTGTCTAGCACCAGGCTTGCTGATCACCGTTGGAGAGGCATACGAAAAGTTTATTAATGCGATTGTTGAGAGGACAAAGAGAGTTAAAGTGAACTACCAGCTGTTTGAGGATACTGACATGGGCCCATTGGTGGCCGCGAAAGAGAAGGATAGGGTCTCGGGAATGATTCAAAGAGCGATAGATAGTGGTGCAAAACCAATACTTGATGGAAGGACTGTTAAAGTTGGCGACGAGTATAAAAATGGCTTCTACCTTGGTCCAACGATTTTAGATGATGTAAGACCTGGCATGGAGATAGAGCAAGAGGAGATATTTGGGCCAGTTATGCCAATCGTTAGGGCTTCAAGCTTCGAGGAGGCTATTGAAATCGCTAATAACCGACAATATGGTAATACTGGAACAATATATACATCCAGTGGGAAGTGGTTTAGAGAGTTTGCTAGGCGCGTTAAGGCTGGTAATATAGCGTGCAACATGGCGGTGGCGCAGCCTCAGCAATACTTCCCATTCCCGGCAAGAAAGAGAAGCCATTATGGCCCATTAACCGGGCAAACTGGCGCAATAGACTTCTTTACGGATATGAAAGTAATAATGTCCAGATGGTGGTGAAAAACTCAAAAATCTCTTTTTGGTTTTGTTAACTTTTAAACAGTTTCTATATTCCTCTTAAAGCCAACTTTAACAATCATAGTAAATGGAAAAGTATATGTAGGTTGACGTCAATGATTCGACTGCATTTGGAAAAATTTAATTTAAAAAGTTTTGGGGTCATTTTTTGACAGCACTAGATCTTATCCCTAAAGCGGACTTTAAAACAAGCTCTATTATATCATAGACTTTCATATCACTTTTGCTTTTCTGAAGGGCATCTATAAAGTTTCTTTTGCACCAGGGGCATGCTGTAACGATAGCTTCAGCACCAACGAATTTTGCCTCTTCAATTCTTTTGTTAGCCGTCCATAAGGAAAATTCTGGGTCGTACTCTTTGGCTCCACCCCCTCCACCGCAGCACCATGCGTACTCTTTTATTCGCTTCATCTCAACAAGCTCTAAGCCAGGGATACTTTTTAGGACCTCTCTAGGCTCATTATATACTCCATAAATTCCTATTTTTCTGGGCTTTGGCGGATCCCATACTGGAATTTGATTTCTTATCTTCTTTCTTTTGCCAGTCCACGGCTCATATGGCTCACCTAACCTCCCTAAATGGCATGGATCGTGGTAAGCAACCTTCATACGAATTGGGCGTTCAAGTTTAAGCTTACCCTCTTTTACTAGTTTGTCAAAGAATTGTGTTATATGGAAAACTTCTATGCCAATCCTTTTATTCCATTTTTCTGGGTATCTATAGACGAACGCATGATAGCATTCAGCGCATGGTGTAATTACCGTTTTTATGCCCTTTGTTTTCCATAATTCAACGTTATGTTCAGCATATTTACTGAATTCCCCGCGGAAGCCAAGCTCTAATGCCCTAACGCCACAGCATGCTTCTTCCGCTCCCATAATGCCTACATCGATACCTACCTCTCTAAGGAGCTCTATGCAGCCCCTTACTATAGGCCAAAGTTCCTCATCATAGCTATACCGGCATCCAGCATGAAATAGAACATCAGCATGCTCCTTTGTTAGATCTTTAACATTTAAGCCTTCAGCCCATTTTCCTCTATCTTTTTTCGGCTTTTGCATCATATTATCTTCTTTACGAAGCCACTCAATAATTACCCTATGCTGGTCACTAACAAACCCTTTCTCAACTAAGTATTCGCGGAGATCAATGATGACTTCTCGTGGTTCTATGTGGATTTTATTTATGTGGCAAGTAACATGGCAAGATCCACAGGTG
Organism: Bathyarchaeia archaeon; assembly: GCA_038867895.1. GTDB lineage: Archaea > Thermoproteota > Bathyarchaeia > Bathyarchaeales > DTEX01 > DTEX01. Next base: position 2,859 of record JAWBXL010000053.1, read on the forward strand.
AGACATTCGAACGCAACGTCTACCAAGGTATCCGATAATTCCAGCCTATTCTGTAATAACGCGATAGATGTAATTACTCTACCACTTGCAGAATACGCATGGAAATTCTTGTAGCTTATGGAGGGGCAACCATATGAAAAATCTTTATCCCATACTAATCCAAGAGGGATAAATTTACAGTAGGAACAGCGGCTGCATCTTAAAAGATCCTCATAACGTTCCTTTAACACCATTCATATCACCCCTAGAAGCATAATTTTCCAGGGTTCATAATGTTATTTGGATCGAATATTTTCTTTAGCTCCTTTAGAACATAAGTGCTTGCATAGTTCCTTCCATAGATAATCTCTGACCAGATACCATAAGGTCTAGAGAAGTAAGCGCCATGTCTATATAATTCATCGCTAGCTTTAATCAAAATATTTTTGACCTGCTTAGTCTCCTCTGGTTTAGTTGGGTTATATGGTAGATCAAATTCAACATGATATGTTACCCCCTGGTGTAAAGGCTGAATATAGCATCCAATTTGGGAAACTGGGTAACCAGCATTATTGGCTATGGAGATCATTAGAGATACGAATTCAGCGATTTTATCAATTGTTGTTAAGAAGAATATTTCTTGGAATGCTCCCTTCCACCTCATTTTCCAGTAGGGATCATCCGAGGGTTTATTTAGTAGCTCGTACATTTGTTCACCATCTACAACATCTGGAATAGAATGTTGAATTTTCAGCCCAAATTGCTGAGCAAGATCTTGTGTATCTTCGAGCTGAAAGGCAACCCTTTCCTTAGGCAAAATATCATAACCAGCAAGTGTTATTATAAGTGTCCAGCGAGGCAGAATCGAGGCCACACCCTCTATTTCAGCAGTTTTCTTGCATAAAATCGAGGCTAAGTTCCAATTATTCAGTAAAAGAATTTCATCTCCATATCTAAATCTTAAAAATTTACTCAAAAATTTAAGTAAAACATCCAGTTTCTCAGAAGTAATAAAGCACATCACATATTCTTGGGGGATTAGCTCGCATCTAATAGATGCCCACACAACGATTCCCATTGTACCTTGAGCGCCAGAAACGATCCTGTGAGCATCCCACATCCCTGGCCCATATGGGAAAACTTGATCCATGTTTCTTTTCCACTGTTCCTCTAGTGCCCCCATTCTAACGTTAGAGTGGGCTTCGCCCGTCACGTATTCTTTGCCGCAGCCCCATATTATATCAACACAGGCTAGGGGATCTAATAGTGTCCACTGAATGTTAGGCATCATAACAGGCTCTCTCTCTAAAAGACTTGTCAAGACTGATTTCTTAAGCTTTGGAAGAAGTGGCATAGGAACTTTCATTCCAAAACGCTTTAACTCTTGTTGGAGCTGTGGATATGTTACTCCCGGCTCAATTATGGTGTATCTATTTAAACGATTCACTTTAATAATCTTTTTCATCTCACTTAAGTCAATAATAACACAGTTTCCCACTGATGGAACAGTATCCCCGCGGAAATGGGGTTCTCCAGAACTCACAGGAATCAGTGGTGTCTTAGTAAGATTAGCCCATTCTACAACCTGCCTCGCAATCGCAGCTTCTTTAACCTTAACTACCGCTTTAGGTCTCCGTGGTGGTGCAAAGCTATAATCCCTTGAAAAACTATCTAAGACTTCGGGGGAGTCAAAGTAATTCTCGGAACCAACAATATCAATTAAATCTTTTAACGATGCCTCTTTTGTCACTTGCACATAAACCCTCCTTTTAGGTTATAAATGTTATACGAGCTAAAGATTTAAAACTTATGCTTTTTGCGGAAAAGTAGTGTAAGCGAATGTAGATCGTTAGATTCTGGGCAGAGCATCCTTGCCAACAGTATACCAACAGATAAAGGATTATCTTAGGTGGTCACCGTCTTTAACATTTCAAGCAATTTTTTCGTTAGATTTTCGCTAATTTCCTCCGGGGTTTTTCCTTCCACTATTGTGCATTTTCTTGCTCGTAATGGCTTAAAGAGACTTACAACTCTCCTTTTTCTTAGGATTGATAGGTCAATATCAATATCTTTTGCAGACCAGAGAAGCACAGGTTTTGTACGTGCGCTCTTTAGGGATGTGAAGGAGACATATCTCGGTTCTCCAAACTCGCTAGTTACGGTTATCAATGCAGGAATAATTGTTTTAACAATTTCTAGCCCGCCTGGAGCTAGCTTGGTAACGATGACTTCTCCATTAGAAAGTTCTATTTTCTTGGCTAGATTAATTGCTGGTATTCCTAGAAGTTCCGAAAGAATTAACCCCGCTTGTCCAGAGTTCCAGTCGGCTCCCTCTCTTCCAGTTAATATAAGATCGTATTGGCCAATTTTTTGAATTGCTTTTGAAAGCACGAAGGCAGTTGAATATTCATCTAAATCTTTAAGGCACTCGTCTTTAATGAGAATAAGCTCATGAGCGCCCGCCGCTAAAGCTTTACGTAAAACTGGAATCGAAAGATCATCACCTACGCTTAAAACCGTAATTTTTCCTCCATGTTTTTCTACAATCTGTAGAGCGGCTTCTAAAGCAACTTCGTCGGGAGGATTTATTACTGGTGGCAGACCTCTAGTTATAATCTTCATTTGAATATTATCAACCTCCACCTCTGAAGGTGGGGCCTCTGGATCTGGAACCTGTTTTACACAAACGATTATTTTCAGCTCTCGCATAATGATTCCTCTAACCTCTTAATGAGAAATGGTAATATCTCTTTATAGTCGGCTATAACACCTATATCTGAAACGGAGAAAATCGGGGCTTTTGGATTATTATTTATTGCCACTATAATCTTCGAGCTTTCCATCCCGACGATGTGCTGAGTTGCTCCAGATATTCCAATGCCTATATAGAGTATGGGGGAAACCTTCTCTCCAGTTATGCCAATTTGCCGAGAGGGTGAAACCCACCCTTTATCCACAGGAGGTCTACTAGCACCTATCTCCACCTTCTTAAAAATTCTCGAAAGCGCATCTTTTATTTTCTCTAGCTCTTTGAATCCTTCAGGTCCATCGATCCCTCTCCCGCCAGCTATTATTGCATCTGCATCATCAAGCTTCACGCTTTCTTCTCGAATCCTCCTCACAATCTTTACCTTGGAAAGAGCTGTATTAACATCAATATCCAGATGCACTATCTTGCCAGGGCTAGATAGAGTCTCCTTGATCTTCTCAAATGTTTTAGGCCTTATAGTCACCAGCTGAGGTTTCCCCTCATAAATAAAGGTTGCTATAACGTTACCGCCAAAAACCAGTTTTTTCCTTTCAAACAAGCCTGTTTCTTTATTGATCTCTAATCCAATACAATTGGTTGTTAGCGGAGTCCTTAGCTTTGCTGCTAATCTGGGTGCAATGTCCATACCCTTATATGTGTGGCTCAAAAGCACGTATGCTGGATCAACCTGTCTGCATATTTTCTCTAGAACATACGTGTAGAGTTCCGGGCTAAACTCCTTCAGGGCTGGATCGTCCACAACGTAAACTTTAGATGCATATTTTGCTATCTCCGCCGAGTGCCCTTGCACACCGAAACCAATTATTACTGCTGAAAGAGGATTGCTGGTTTCACGTGAAATTCTTCTCCCAATTTCAAGCAATTCAAGTGAAGATGGATCTATTTTCCCTGTTTCATCGTCCATCTCTATTAACGCAAGAATTTCCCCAGAATAAACTCCCATTGTAGTCAACCCCAATCCGCTATGTGATGTTTAAGGGAGTCTATCCAAATAATTGTCGGCAATATTTGTCACCTCATCTTAATTGGAAAGCCTTGGTTTGCATACGTAAACTTGATAGCGATATATAATTTTTTCATATAAGAGCTAAAAATATTAAGATTAAAAATTTAGCTTAAATCTGCAAATATATTAGAGTAAAGTTGAGGGGCTGGAAAAGCGATATTAAAGGTTGAGATAAACATTATAGAGGAACCTTTATGTTAGAGGGTGGGGTGCAGCATGGAGAGTTTTGGTTACGCTGGTAAGATTCTGGAGGTTGACTTAAGCAAGGGAAGATTCTCAGTTAGAGAAGAAACTGAAGAGATGCAAAAGTTATATTTGGGCGGAGTAGGTTTTGCCGCGAGAATATTGTGGGAAGAAACAACGGCAGAGACTGAAGCGTTTTCTCCAGAAAATCCTATAATATTTATGACTGGACCATGTACTGGCACAAGTATTCCATCTAGTAGCCGATATATTGTAGCGGCCATATCCCCATTAACAGGAATTTGGGGAGAATCTCATGGAGGCGGCTCCTGGGGGAGTCAACTGAAGTACTCAGGTTTTGATGGTATAATCGTGAGGGGCGCAAGTAACCGTCCCGTTTACCTATGGATTGAAGATGATAATGTAGAGCTGAGAAAAGCAGACCACCTTTGGGGGCTAGATACTTATAGTGTATGCGAGCAGATTCAAAAAGAAACGGAGTCGGATGCAAGCGTTGCTACGATAGGTTTAGCTGGCGAGAATCTCGTCAAATTCGCTTGTATAATCAGCGATGGAAAACATGGTAGAACTGCGGCTAGATGCGGGCTTGGCGCCGTTATGGGCTTCAAGAAGCTTAAAGCTATAGCTGTTAAAGGGACGAAGAAGACAAAAGTATATAATGAAGACAAAATAAAAGAGAGTATTGAAGAAATTTTGCCAGTAGGCGGGATTACTCCTGAAGCTAGGAAAAAGTTTGTCATGGAAATTTTAGCGCACTTTGTTGATGATGGTAATTTTCCCGTTAAGAATTGGCGGGAGGGGGCATTTGAAGGGTTTAAGGAAAAAATAATTTCTGAGTGGCTTGGGCAGAAACCTTTTCACTGCAGAGGCTGTATAACGGGTTGTTTAGAGTCAAATTTAACAGATGAGGGTAATAGACATATAGTTTGGGAAGCCGTTGCGCCATTAGGTTCTCAATGCTTAATTGACGATATGAAAGCGCTGCAAAAGGCATACACGCTCTGCAACATGTATGGATTAGATACTATTTCAACAGGTGGAGTTATTTCGTTTGCGATGGAATGTTTTGAAAGAGGGATTATTAGCAGGGAGGATGCCGGAGGATTTGATTTAAGCTGGGGAAACTCTGAAGCACTAATAAAGTTGATAGAGAAGATAGCGAGGAGGGAGGGTATTGGGAAAATTTTAGGAGAAGGAGTTAAAAAAGCGGCTGAGCACTTTGGGGGACTCGCTTATGAATATGCGTTGCATGTAAAAGGTCTTGAAATTCCCGCTCATGATCCAAGAGCTATTCCATCTTATGCCGTTGCTTATGCTACCGGGAGTATAGGAGCTACACATACTGAAGCCCTAAGAGCTTATCAAGTGGAGGCTGGGTTTTTCTTATATCCAGAGCTGGGATACTCGATAAAAACTGACCGCTTCGAAGCGTGTGGGAAAGGTATTTTAGCTGCGAAGTTCCAAGATATTCACAATGTAATAGACTCCATGGTTTGCTGCGCTTTCCTTTTAGGCAATTGGGTGCTCCGCCGGGGAAAAGGGGTTCAGCCATCCCTTTTAGCAAGATGGATTAACTATGTAACGGGGTGGGAATTATCCCTCGACGACTTGCTCAAGATGGGAGAACGCATTTTTACGCTTAAACGCATGTTTAACGTACGCAGGGGAATAAGCAGAAAAGATGACGCGCTGCCACCCAGACTGTTGACCCATATGCGTGGGAGAGGTGGTGCTGCTGAAAACCTACCGTTCCTTGGCAAGATGTTAAATGAGTACTACAGGTATAGAGGATGGAGCGAAGAAGGCATACCTAGTAAAGAAAAACTTAAGGAACTTCATTTAACTGAGATTTTAAACCAAAATAATCAATATAAAATTCCTGAAGAGAGACTATAAAGAGACTGAAATCCCGTTTTCTTCCTCAGTTCTCTCTCGACCTACGAAACTTTTATTTTCGTAAATGCGCGTGTTTTCCCTTTATATTTCGTGATTTTTCAGGTAATAATAAAAAGTTAACCTCCAGATATTATTGGCATGACCACAACTTCATCCATATCTTTAAGCTTCGCGTCGAAGCCGCCTACAAACTCCACACGTCTACCATTAACTAAAATAATTATGCTAGTGTCCTTCAGATCCACTTTTATTTTTTTCTCTCTTTCGAGTTTATCCAAAACTTCCTTCACAGTAACCTCATTGTTTTGAAAGTGCATCCATAAGTCTACGATATTGGATCCTTTGCGCATATTACTGGCAAATTTCACGTGAACTTTCATTTTGAATTCGCCACCAAGGTAGAGGTTTAAGTTTATTCTAATTGTTTGGCTGCATCAGATAGGCCTAGCTCTTCTAGTTTAGTTTTTGTGGGTTTTCCTTTTTCGTTCCATCCTCTGATTTTATAGTATTCTTTGAGTAGTGTGTCTAGTTCGAATATGTGTCCTTTTGATGGTTCTC
>JAWBXL010000054.1:0-9238 GCA_038867895.1 Bathyarchaeia archaeon
CTTCTTGACCGTCGGCTTCTCCCCACTCCTCTCACCTCTAATATAATTTCTCCTCCATGACTTCAGGATGCTGTATGCCTGCTTAATAGCCGAGTCAACATAATTTTTACGTTTTTCTTTGATGTTTTTCTCATTCTATATCCTCTATCCTCCCTCATACGCTGGCGCCGTTAACCATATGCCTTATGAGGATGCACAAAATCTTATAAAGGCTATTTTACAAAAGATTTATGGGGGGAATCTTGAGCGAGAAGGAAAAGAAGAAAGAGGAGAAGAATAAAGCAGAAGCTGTTGCCGAGAAAACAGGTGAGGTTATTGGTAAAGGCTTGAAGAAAGGTTTTGAGATAACTAAGGGTCTTGGAAAAGGGTTGGCTAAGGGAGTAAAAGGCGAAAAAGAAAAGAAAGAGGAAGAAGAATAGCCGGGCACCTATAATCTGAGTAGAGTGCAAATGTATGTAACCAATCGAAACAAAGCAAGGCACAAAATATATTATAAGCTCAGTCAATCCGCAAGTATTCCCAAAGAAACTAAAATCTTTATTTTCCAGCATAAAGCCTTTAACATTAAAGCAGTAAGATTTTATTTTTTGATGGTCTTTATTCTGTTTCTGCTATTGTTGTCGGCTCTTATAGTCTTTAACGTAGGGCCGCAGGCTAGATATCAACAGAGGGGATCCTACAGGATCTTCCCAAGAGATGTTGCGCACTGGTTTGGATGGGCGGGCTTCCTAGTATTTGCGGCTTCAGCCTCCTACTCAGCCCTAAAGAGGGGCTTCCCAAGAAGCATCAAAACATGGCTGCTGGTCCACTGTATGGCGGGGATTCTCTCCCTAGTCCTGGTTTTCTTTCACATTATAAATAAGATTCAGGTTTTAAGACCCGGATTCTTCATTAGCTTCTTCACCTTCCTTCTCATGGTGGTGATTGTTGTAACTGGGATATTGGGGCGATATTTAAGAGTTAGAGTTATAAGAGATTATTGGAGGACACTTCACACACCATTAACAGTACTCTTTTACTTTACATTAGCCGTCCATATCCTCGAAAAAATGAACCTGTTATGGTAAGATTCCAATCGATAACTGAAAATTAAAGGATTTTCGCCGACTACTATTTTTTATGGTGGAAATTTGTCCTAGAATCCACCGAACCGGGAAACAAACTATATATTTTATCCGGAGACTTAATTGTTCTCATTTACTTGTGGCTTCTCTTCCAAATTCTTCGAAGCTGACTATCTCTTTTAGGCTTTTTCGCCTTCTTATTAGGTGGAGTATTTTGCCCTGAATGTCGATCTTTTCGCGCGGATACCCTAAGGCAAGTAATGCAACCACCCGATAATTACTCGGTATTTTGAGTAAGTCTCTAATCTTGTCCTCATTGAAGCTACCGACCAAGCATGTTCCAAGTCCCTCAGCCGTAGCGGCCAAAACAATGTTCTGCATAGCTATCGCAACGTCAACCATAAACCACTTTGGCGAAGCTCCTTGATCCCCACAACCAACGATAACCACGGGAGCTTCCTTTAAAAAGCCTGCAAAAGGAGCCTCGGCAAGCCGCTTCCTTTTCTCGGCATCCGTCACTACTATAAAGTGCCAAGGCTGAATATTCCCCGCGGAGGGCGCAAGCCTAGCCGCCTCCAAAATCTTCTCTAAAATTTCCCCAGGAACAGGAGCTGGCTCGTAAGCTCTAGCCGAACGCCTCTTCTGAATAGCCTCAAAAACATCCATCCATAACACCGAAAAATAACCTATAAAAGTAAAGGATTATTTTTTCTTATCTCAAAAATATTGTTGTAAAACCCTCATTGTAGAAAGACATTTGTTAACAGAAGGTTCAGGCCGTAACAGTCTCTTTCAGCCTTCTCAAATTGAGTGGCAAATGAGCAAAGGAAAATGTATAAGCCCACAATTTTTAAGCATCTTCACCATTTATTCTTCTTAAACTAATTATTTTAAAAAAGAAATGTTTATAGCTTAACGCTTACTTTAAGACCTCCCCAACCCGCTGAAATATATTTGCTTTCGTACTTTCCTGAAAATCTAACATAGTTTAGATAAGATGGTGTATCCTCTACATTGTCTGCGACTACAACGCTTCCTTTATGAATCTTGTCCTCAACTAGTTTTATATAGTCCAGATACTCACTCTTTTCAGCGTCTGTGAAGACAAGGTCAAACTTGCCCTTCAATCTCGGAATTATCCCGAGCGCAATTGCCCACTAAAACTTCAACGGTTGGCGTATCTCCGCCCTCCTAATATTATCCATCGCTATCTTTGCCGCGTAAGGGTTAATCTCTATTGTGATTAATTGAGCGCCTCTCTCTAACTCCTTTCCCACGAGAATTGCTGAGTACCCAATTAGTGTTCCAACTTCTAAGACACGTTTTGGTTTAATTTCACGGATGAGTTACACTAAAATTTGACCCTTAGCGGGCCCTAATATAGGAGAAACATCCTCTTGCTGTACTTTCGATTTCGCTCAAAACACTCTCCGCTTTGCTCAAAATGTTCCCTCTCCTTCAAGTTCACGGAATTTAAATCAACATAATAAATATTTCCAGCCACTTATACTTCTCTTTACCTAGTAATGCATAATAATGCCTAGAGATTGAACCTGCATAAACTCGGAATTTGTATTCTGCTGTCATATTTTTTCCATTTAGGACAAACTTTTGTCGCTTCCTCTATATTTCTAACGATCCCTAGGGTTTTCGTTTGACAAGCCTTTGTTTTTGGGATAAACATCTAACTGCGTTTTAATGGACACAAAACGTTCTACAAGCCAAGGTGAAAAGTGCCGAAGTCCCGTGTAGTGGACCGGGGGAACTAAAACCAAAATAGGTTCAAGTCCATTTTTCACATTTTAGATATTTACCTGAGAGATATCTTCTGGAGGATTAAAAGTCAGATCGCCCCCTTTTGGCATTGCTGATATATCGGTCGCAAGGCGTCCAGCTTATTACATGAGCGCTTTTTTATTATAGAGAAAAACACATAATTTATAAATAATAGAACTTAGCATAAATTTTAATTTAGAAAAGAGGACAGAAAATGTCGAAAAAAGGATTAATAAAAGATGTTGTACTCGTTATATGCATAATTGCTTTAGCAATCGCAACGGCGTATAGTTTCTTAACTAAGAGCGCTGAAAAAATTCCTGCTTTCCAAATAACTTCTCCTCCTGAAATAACCGTTAGCGCAATAAAAGTATACTTTAGGGGTAATGATATATGGATCGACGTAACTATTAAGAATACATCGAAAGACAACCAAACGATGCTCATTGAAGTTACCGCCTATGGCGCAACCGTGGTATTAAGAGATTTCTGGGCTACGCCTCTTCTACCAGGAAAAGAAGCTACCGTGTCAGCTCAGTATGTGGCGAAAACTTCCTTCCCTGAACAAATAACAATAGTTATCAAAAAGAGGACCTAGAACCGTATTAACGGCCTATTAAGCGGTGACAGAGGAAAACAGGAGACGAAAGATTTTTCCCAGCCGTAATTAATATAGCGAAAAGCAAAACTTTCTATTTTTCTCAGCCATAATAGAATTCTTCCTAAACTATCTTATAAGCAGTTAAAAATCTTCTATAAATTGTTATAATTAAAATTTTTCGTAGGAAGCTCGTTCTTTTACCTAAAAAGAATTGATGTAGTTTGCTAATTTAATAACAATGGCATAAAACCCTTATCGTTAACGTCTTCAAAAGATTATCTAAGAAGCATTTATAACAAATTAATGATAAGACATGTTCCTCAAAACCATAAAATTTTGTTTTATCGAAAAATTTTTATTATATACTCTATAGTTAAATAACTGGTGAATGTTATTGGTGTTTTATAGTCAGAGGGCTATCACTAAAGTTCAGGCAATTGTTCTAGTTGTTGTAATTGTTGTAGTCGTGGTGGCCGGCGTATCTTTTATCTTCTTCAGAGGCGCTCCCGCCCCATCTAGAAAGGAAATTAGAGTTGGTGGGGCAACTCCGGGCTCAACGGGTTATATCCTTGGTTCACTGGTTGCCGATGTTCTGCGCAGCACCTTTACGGAATACGGCATTTCCTTTTATGCTGTGGGCGGAGCTACAGCTAACACGAAGGAGTTTATAGCAGGGGGTCTAGAATTGTCATTTGCTACCGCTGGAGACACAGCTCTCCTTTATAGGCGAGAACTGTGGTATAAGGATGTCTCACCGGATGTTATTAAACCAGTACATACCTTGTACCTTTGCACAGCACTACACATAATAGTTACCACACCGGAATTAAAAGAGAAGTATCATTTGAATTCTTGGAAGGATTTAGATAATAAGAAGGTTTGCTATTTTTCCTCTAAATACGAAAATTATCACTGGATAACCAGAGCCCTTGATAATCTTGGTGTACGCTGGATCCATGTTGAGACGGACTGGGATTTAGTGCCTGATGCCCTGAAGAAGGAAGATATTGTTGCAGTCATGATATCCACAACTGGCGGGGTTCCTCCACCATGGTGTATAAGTGTGGCAACGAAGTTAAAAGTTGTTATTATACCCCCATCTTCAGGCGAAATTAGCGCGATTGAAAAGATTGGAGGATCTTACGGGTGGTTCTCAACAGAATCGTTCAAAAAAGCTGGAGTCGACGTCGCTGGTTTGGATAGGACTTTTGGGGTTGTTCTTGCTCTAGGTTGGAACACCAACCCCAAGTATATGTCAGAGGATGAAGTCTATAAGCTACTCAAGGAGTTAATCAGAAGAAAGGACGACCTTGCAAAAATGACGGCATACATGCAAGAGTTTGCGGCGGATCCGATAGGCTTGCAAGTTAGGGGAATTTCTCTAGCGCCGGACGTCCCGGTTCACCCAGGCTTAGCGAAGCTGCTTAAAGAATATGGCGCGTGGAATGAGGCGTGGAGAATAGCGAGTGGATGACATTCGGGGTTCAAGGATGGGGTCTAGAAATATCCCACATGTTTTTTTGCTTTTATTTTCCATCGCTATCTTCATGATTTTTATGCTTTATGCTGGTGCGGCATTCGCGCCTGGTAGACAAATTATTTTTCTTGTTGTTCCTCTTTTAATAGCATATTATTACCTTAGTGAATATAGTAAGAATGGAAGCCTGTATCCAAGGCTGGGTAAGAAAATTAACATGGGATTATTACTTATTTTTGTTGTTTTACCAATTTTCGCTGGTGTTCTTTTCTTTTTTGAATACTTTACGATTCAAAATTATGCCTGGTACGAGTTTTCACTTTTAGATTTAGTACTTGCATCATTCATCCTATTTTTAGTGATGGAGTTTTCAAGAAGAGAACATATAATTTTATTCTTCATAAACCTCTTCTTCATCATATACTGCTTACCGCAGATCGGCAGGTTGTTTCCTGAACCGTTCTTCCATCTCGGTCTACCATATACTAGAATAATCACCTCTAATACGATAGAAGGCTCCGGGGTTCTGGGAGATTTGCCGGGGATCGGGTTCTACTATGCATTACCAATGCTTATCTTTCTAGGAATAGTTACAGGCTTTGGTGCCTTGAAGTCGCTGGGCGAGATAGTTATGGCTTATGTTAGAAAAAGACGCCTTCTGCCTCCGACGTGCATTCTCACCAGCGCTGCTATCGGCGTCACTACTGCCAGTATTACTGCCAATGTTACTGTCGCTGGGAGCTTTACAATACCGACATATAAGACCATTGGTTTTTCATCAGATTATGCTGGAGCGATTGAAGTTGCCTCCTCAGTAGGTGGGTTAATTCTTCCACCAATAATGAGCGTTGTAGCATTCGTGATGGCTGGTGTAATGGGTGTATCCTACTGGGATGTAGTTACACATGCATGGATAATAGGATTCATATACTTTATAGCACTGATAGTATGCGTAGATTCTGTCGGAAGAAAATATTATAAATTATCTTCCACTTCATCTGAAGTTTATAAGAGGCGATCTATTGAAAAAAGCTCATTTTTATATCTCGGGGCCTTCATCTTAGCATTAGCGGTAATAATAGTATATCTTGGAGTCTTTATGTTCGAGATACCAACCGCATCTTACTATGGTATAATAACTCTCTCAGTATACCTATTTATAGTAAAGGTTTACGAGGGAAAAAAATTTGGCTTTAAAAAATCTTTGATTGACTTTTTAAAGTGCCTACTTAGGGGCATTGAGGAAGGAGCTGTAGATGCATGTAACGTTCTTCTGCTTATAGCGGTTTTGGGAATAATGCTGAATGTTATGACTGCAACAGGTTTCCTAGCTGATGTAAGTTGGATCTTGGCGGGGATAGCCAAAGCTTCACCATACTTGCTTGTAATTACCGCGTATTTTTTTGGTATCATAGTTGGTTTAGGTCTCCCCCCAACCGCAACATACATTTCTTTGGCAATATTATTTGTTCCACTAATGTTGGAGGCTGGATTTGATTTCTGGTCTGCGCATTTCTTTGCCTTTCTTGTGGCATGTCTCGCTGAATTTTCACCGCCAGCATCAATAGCCGCGGCGGCTGCTGCTAGAATGTCCGGAGGATCATTTTACAGAATAATGGTTGTTTCATCCCTTCTCTCATTACCCATCTGGTTGTTCCCATTTATAGTCATATTATTTCCACAAGTGTTAACGTTAACTCCGGAGGGTCTCCTTTATGGCTTCATTACATTAACGGCATGCCTAGGATTATCATTAAGGTTTCTATTCCTCTTCCTTAAAGAAAAGATAAGCACGTTGAGCTCAGTATTGCTATTCATAAACGTGATCTTAGGGGCAATAATATTTGCATCTCCGAATATACTCGTTGATCTAGTAAGCACAGCCATTATATGGATCCTCCTAATAGTCGCTTATAAAAAACTATTGTGAAGTTAATACTGCGTGATCTTATGATGGGGTTATACGCTTTCATGTTTGGTTAAAAGGCTTAAATAGAGAGCTTTTATTCAAATAATGTTAATGGGAAGGCTGTTGAAATGAAGATTGATATTGAAGCGCACTTTTACACAAAAGAATACATTAAAACGCTTCGCCGAAATGAGGGTTACCCAAAGTTTATATGGGATGAAGAGACGAAAACTTATTGGTTATGGTATACGGCTGAAGTCTCCCGCTCTCACCGGGACATTTTTCTTGAAAAGATTCTTGACGTTGGAGAGCTTAGAGTAAGGGAGATGGACGAGGCTGGCGTTATTAAGCAGGTTCTCAGTTTATCCACGCCTGGAGTGGAGCAACTTGAAACTTCGGTTGCTGTGAGACTTGCAAGGGAGACGAATGATTTTCTTTCAAAAGTTGTTGAAAAATACCCAGAAAGATTTGATGGCTTCGCCGCATTAGCTCCTCAGGATCCGGGAGAAGCCGCCGACGAGCTTGAGCGCGCCGTGAAGGATTTAGGTCTCAAAGGATGGAAAACACATTCAAATTTTGGAAATACATACATAGATAATAAGAGGTATTGGCCAATTCTCGAGAAAGCCGAGAAATTAGGTGTGCCAATTTATTTGCATCCAACAGTTCCGGCGATACCCCAGCTGAGAGAATATGGATTTCCGTTAGCTGCTGCGGCTTTTGGTTTTGGGGTTGAAACTGCCATGTGTGTAATGCGTTTAATTTTTAGCGGGGCGCTTGATAAATATCCACGACTAAAGATAATTTTAGGGCACCTTGGTGAAGGTCTTCCCTTCATTTTTAGGCGAATAGACTACCCATTTTTAAAGCCAACTCTCAGCAACGAGGAGAAACCGAAAATTGCAAAGAAGCCCAGTGAATACATAAGAAACAACATTTATGTAACGACAAGCGGGAATTATCATGAGCCAGCTTTCCTATGCACATATTGGACACTAGGGATAGATAGAATACTCTTTGCAACAGATTATCCCTACGAAGACCTAAAAGAATGCATAATGTTTATTGAAAAGATACCAATAACATTGGAGGAAAAGGAAAAAATTTACTATAAAAATGCGGCAAGCTTGATTCCAAGGTTGATTTAATAGAGTCTTACATAAAAATAAATGAAAAACATTTCAAGGCGCATTTCTTTCAGCCTTTTATACATTCTCCTCTAATCTTTTTGATTATTAGATCTTTCACGAAGCTTTCTAAGGTGATCTTTCTGTATCACTTCGGCTGAGACCTTTGCTGCGGCTTTAAGTATCTCTCTGGATCCATGAGCATTCGAGTAACCTCCCTAGCGTCAAAGTCCATAAACTTAAAAGCAGGAGGAAGTAATTTGCACCCGATTTGTTGGTGGACCGGGGGGGATTTGAACCCCCGACCTCCTGAGTGCAAATCAGGCGTTCATACCAGGCTGAACTACCGGCCCCAAGAATATTTTGGTGAAAGAGGCTAAATTTATCATTTTCTGTCACCATCACTTTCCACGCGGTTTGCGTATACGGCTGAAGGGGAACTGTTTTTATGGGCGCTTTTGGCTAGAATAATCTACTATAAGTTGTTTGGTGGTGATGTTGCTAAGTGTTGCTTTGGAAATAACCTATTGGGGTCTTTCAAGTTTTACACCAGTCATTCTCTCATAAAATTTAATGACGGAGACCCAGTCCTCGTCTTTCCATTCGGATTTTGCAGCCTGCAGAAATTGATGTATAAGTGAACCCACAGGCATAGGTAAACTTAGCTCGTATGCTTCTTCTAAAAATAATGCTATATCCTTGTACATCAGCTTAAACCTGGGCTTAAAGTCTCTATTTAGAATTCTAGGCACCAGGTTTCTAAGGGACCATGAATCCCCAGGGGTCATTGGGGCTATCTTTAATAGAACGTCAGGATCTAACCCCTGCTTTATGGCCCATGTAAAGGCCTCTATAACTCCGAAGAAGGAAACTGCGCTCATAAAGTTGTTGGCAAGCTTTGCCACTTGAGATAACCCTACTGGACCAACATAAATTATGTTTTCACCTATGGCTTTCAGCACATCGTAAACTGCTCGGAAATCCTCTTCGCCATCAGCGGAAACAATTATCACATGTATCTTCCAGGGCTCCTCTTTAGGCCCCCTGCTCACAGGGGCATCCACAAATCTCCTCTTCATCTCTCTAATTCTATTAGCTATTTTAATTGAAGCCCTCGGCCCAATAGTACTAAAGTTTACTATAATTCCCCCTTCCCTTAAATTCTTTATAGCATCATTTCTGAACAGGACTTCTTCTACTTCACGGGGTGATGGAAGAGCTAAAAAGACAATGTCGGTCTCCCCATATAACTCTTCTAAAGATGCGGCGGGAATAGCTCCTAAT
>JAWBXL010000055.1:0-9232 GCA_038867895.1 Bathyarchaeia archaeon
ATTCCAGGCTAAGAAGAAGCTCACCACGCCTAATCAAACGCTCATCAACAACCCTCCAATCCATAAACTAGAGATTCAATAAAACAAAAAATTAATTAAGCCACAAAGCTAAATTTATTTTAGATAACTACGAATTAATGAAGAATCATATTGTATCGCTGGGGTGAAATATTTGAATAATAGTCATTTGATAGCTGATTGTGTTTTAATTAACGGTAAAATCATAACTTTAGATCATTCAGATACCATTGCAGAAGCTTTAGCTATTAAAGATGGTCGGATCATAGGTGTTGGGTCAAATGCTACGATAGAGAAGTTAATAAGTCATGGCACTGTAATTATAGATTTAAAGGGATTAACCGCAACACCTGGGCTGATAGATTCTCACAATCACTTTCCCGGCGCGGGCGCCTTCTACATTTTAAATTTAAATTATCCAAATGTTAAAAGCATAGCTGACATCGTAAGCATGATTAAAAAACATGTTGAGACCCTTAAGCCAGGAGAATGGGTTTTAGGAAGCGGGTGGGATGAAGAGAAACTAGCGGAAAAAAGGTACATTTATGCTTCTGATTTGGATTCAGTTTCGCCTAATAATCCCGTTTGGCTTGTGCACTCGTCTTTCCATTTTGGTGTAGCCAATAGCTGTGCCCTTAAACTAGCTAACATAACCAGAGAAACTCCTAACCCTCCGGGTGGGGTGGTGGGTAGATATCCGGATGGTACACCAAATGGCTTGCTTTGGGAAAGCCCAGCTATGGATTTAATTAGACGTATAATCCCTCCCTTTACTGAAGAGCAAGAGATTCAAGGTCTCACATACATGTGCAGGCAATTAAACCAAGAAGGTGTAACAGCTGTAATAGACCCTGGAATTGGATTTATTGAAGCAACTGAGGGCGGAGACACCGTTAAATTGAACCGCTATAAAAGATTGTTAGAGCAAGGAAAACTCACAGTAAGAATTTTTATCCTCTGGCTTTCAGGACGAAACGAGAAAGAGGCAGAGGAACTTGTTAACCGTTTAGCCTGCTATAAGAAGCAACTTTCAACTCAAGACATGCTTATCGTTGGCGGCGTTAAGATATTCCTTGATGGTGTTCCTGGCACAGCTTGGATGCATGAGGAATGGAACAAAAACTTCTACGAAGTGGATAAAGGAAATTTTGGGTCTCCGGTGATTGACCCAGAAGTCTTCCAGCGGTTAGTAAAAATATATCATGCAGCAGGATTGCATGTCGAGGTACATGCTGTAGGTGATAAAGCTATAGATTGGGCTCTAAAGTGTTTTATCGAAGCCCTTTGGGAGAAACCAATAAAAGGGTTACGCCATGGCATTATCCACGCAGACGTGCCAACTGACCGGGCTATTGAATGGATGGTTGCATTACAGAAAGTCTTCGACGCGGGCTACGTCTATGCACAACCATCCCTCATGTGGTGGCTAGGTGACTACAGCGCTGGCTTTTACGGTCCGAAAAGATCCCTAAAGTATTGCCCGTTAAGAACATACCTTAAAAAAGGTATTATATGGGGATCTGGCTCCGATTATCCAGTAAATCCTTTCCCGCCGAAAATTGGCATTTGGGCTTCCGTAAAACGGAAAAGTTTGCTTGGCAGGTATGGTGAAAAAGTTTTTGGGAAGGAACAGTCCATAGATGTTTATACTGCCTTACGCTCGTACACTAATTGGAATGCCTACTTAATGTTTATGGAAAATAAAATAGGTTCTATTGAGATTGGAAAATATGCGGATATAGCTGTATGGGACAAGGATATACTCAATGTTCCAGTAGACGAAATAAGATACCTAAAATGCGTGATGACCATGCTTAACGGAAAAATAGTTTATAAAGCTTCAGATGCGCCTATAGAAATATATAAGGCGAGAAGTTAGATAAAATATCCAGAACTATAAATTATAAATAAAGAAACATATGTGTTGCGCGTTGGAGGCCGCAAGCCTTGAAATTGCTAGAAGGAAAAAAAATCAGTAAACGTTTTGGAGGGCTTTTGGCTTTAAATGATGTGGACTTTTACGTCGATGCAGGTGAAATAGTTGGTTTGATAGGTCCCAATGGAGCTGGAAAGACTACGCTATTCAATGTAATAGCTGGAACTTTCCCTCCAACATCCGGAGAGTTAACTTTTGAAGGAATAAGAATTAACGGTCTTAAACCTCATCAAATTTGCAAGTTGGGAATTGCCAGAACTTTTCAAACACCTAAACCATTTCCAAATATGACAGTCTACGAGAACGTTTTAGTTCCATTTACCTTCGGGCGAAGGGCAGGTAAAAGCCCCTCCATTAGACAAGAGATTGAGAAACTTCTTGGAGATTTTGGCCTAGCCGAGAAAAGTATGACAACCGCCTCTAAGCTTCCTCTATTTGAGCAAAGGCTTCTCGAACTTGTAAAGGCTGTTTCCCTCAACCCGAAGCTTTTATTGCTTGATGAGGTTATGGCGGGTTTAAATCCAGCTGAAACTGAAAAAATGCTTAAAACAATTCAAGGATTGCGCGATAGTGGAGTAACCGTGTTTATGATTGAACATAATATGCGTGCCTTAATGAAGATAGCTGAAAGAATCATGGTTTTACATCATGGATCAAAAATTTGCGAAGGCCCGCCTGAGGAGATAGTTAAAAATAGAAAAGTGATTGAAGCGTATCTTGGTGAAGCCTATGTTAGCCGTTAAAAACTTAAACGCTTGCAGAGGGGCATTACAGGTTCTTTGGGATGTTTCCCTTGAAGTTGAGGACGGAGAATTTGTAAGTATCATTGGTGCTAATGGTGCTGGTAAAAGTTCACTTTTAAACACAATATCTGGAATTATTAAACCAACCTCCGGTCTAATATCTTTCGACGGAATTAAAATCAATGGTCTACCTCCGAACAAACTTGTTGAAATGGGAATCTCGTTTGTACCTGAAGATAAAAAGCTATTTGCCAATTTAACGGTGAAGGAAAATCTACTATTAGGCGCCTATACTCCTAAGGCAAGGGCTAAGGAAAAAGAAACATTGAGAATGGTTTATCAGCTTTTTCCAAGATTAAGGGAAAGAGAGCATCAACCAGCCATGACTTTAAGTGGTGGCGAACAAAGAATGCTAGCTATAGCGCGGGCTTTAATGTCATGTCCAAAATTGCTAATTTTAGATGAACCGTCTCAAGGATTGGCTCCTAAGATAATAATTGAAATTTTCAAAAAATTGGACGACCTTAAAGCCACAGGTATAAGTATTCTGTTGGCGGAGCAAGATGTCAGCCTTGCCGTAGAAGCTGCTGATAGAACCTATGTATTGGAAAATGGCAGAATAGTTCTGGAGGGTTCAGGACACAAATTTTTAGAAAACGAGTATATCAGAAGCGCCTTTTTGGGATTATAGGCGAAAGATCCGCAAAATAATAGAAAAAGGAGCTGTTACTACTAGCCAAACAGAGCAGCTTTTTCCTCTTTAGACAGGCTTGCTTTGAAACTCTTTAATTTTTCTTCTCCTTTGCGGGTTATGTATACTTGTTGGTTTCGAATTTCCAGATAGTTTAGCAATTCAAGCTCTTCAACTAAAACCTCAAGCACTATCGGGTTTAACGGTGGATGGATATCTTCTTTTTCGAAAGTTGTGAATTCATCCAAAAGCTTGTCCAATTTAATCCCTGATTTTCGAGATATTTTATCAAGCAAAACCATTTGCCGCCTAAAGTATGGAATGTCGTATCCAGTATCACTCAAGTCAAACGCTTCAAGCTTGAACAATGCAGCGGTTCTTGTGTCTGGGCACATTGCTGTAACGTCTTTGATTACAATTCTTTCTTTAGGATATGGATATTTGAAAGCGTTTGGATCTAGTAGGTTTGCCATGTGGTATTTTGGTTCCTCGACAGGTTCTTTTATGGGTTTAAATCCTAGACCATCATACTTTTTCATAGAAGAGTCTCTTTTGCTGACACCGGCGTACCAGAAGGGAGCGTAATATAGCGGTGCTCTGTATCTTGGTCCAGCGTATCTAAGGGCCATCGCTTTTGGAACAATAATTTCCAGCGCGTCTGGACATATTCTTCCAATAATTTTTTCGCCGTCGAAGATTACTTCGTCACCAATTTTGTGGCCGAACTGACATGGATACTTTTGTTCGTCACCCAAAAAAGACACTAAAACAGCCTTAACTTTGAATGGCATATATAATCACCTTTTTTGTGACAAAAATATCCGGCTGACTATTTTTTAATTTTTTGGGTCTCTCCATGACCTGAACTACGCTAAATTTTTTGGATTATGCCAATATTTTGTTCTGTTGTTTTCGGTTTTTGGAGCTGTTTCCGCCTAGTATTCTAAGCCTAACCCTATCAAACAGTGAGCTATGATTTATAAGCTTCCGCAGTTACCGGACGTAAGCACACTCTTTGGTATCACTATGAAGGCGGGTTCGTCGAGACAAGCTCTTCGCTTTCCTCCTTATCTCTATGGAGACTTCCGCATTCAAATGAAGTATGTCATCTGAGGATTACAAGGCCCAAAGATTAAGACTTCATCGGAGGAGTGGATAAATGTAACATCAGCCTTGATAATAGTTTCCTCAATCTTACAAGATTAGAGAAAAGATTAAATAAATATTTGAAGGAATTCTGAAAAGTTCAGGAATAAGATATATGTTATCTTCATGCAAATCTCTGAAAAATTAGGATTCTAACGAAAGCTTTATCTCCTTTAATTGTTACAAACCTGCAAGGTGTCTTCGTTGCATGGAGTGGAAGAAGTAAAGAAGTTTATTAAAAGGCTGAAAAAGGATTTCTTTGTAATTGACGTGCACGCACATATTGGAGAAACAGTCGGTATCGGAGTGTTTATGCCAAGTGTTGTAAAGGTCACTCCTGAAGACCTAATTAAAAGTATGGATTTAAACGGTTCTGATATAGCTGTGGTGTCACCTCTTGTTGGTTATCTTCGACCCAACGGCATTAAAGACACTATGAAACAAAATGATGCAGTTGCCGCAGCAGTAGAAAAGTACCCCGATAAATTTCCTTGCGGCCTCGGAATAGTTGACCCATACGATGGCGATAAGGCCATAGAAGAAGCCCACAGGATCATGGGCGATTTAGGATTGAAAGGCTTGCTATTTCATATGACTTATCAAGGAACCTTCCTAAATCATCCTCTAGTCATAAATATACTCAAAGAGCTGGCTAAATATCCCAGAGCGGTTGTTATGGCTCACACTTCAATAGGCATTCCTGGAGAGCCTTGGAGGTTAGGCGAGCTTGCTGAACTTTTTCCGAATATAACTTTTATAAGCGCTCATCCGTCCATAAGCGATGGACAGTTATGCCAACATGTTCCTTTATGTAAGAGGCTTAAGAATCTGTACATTGATACAGCCCTTTGGATTCCGGAGGATGAGACGTGGCTCACGGCAAAAGCTATAGGAGCAGATCAAATAGTTTATGGCGGTGACGTAGGTGGTATTTCATGCTTATCCTTCGGGCTTCTGCAATTACTAATCACTGGAATTTTTTCGGAGGAAGAATTAGAGAAAATATTGTGTGTTAATGCATCTAAAATTTTTGGAATAAAAATCTAAAGAAGCATGTGAATATTAACTTTTTAACTGGTGAGCTTTTGAAATAGCTTCAATCATGCCTCTCGGTAGAAAGCGCAGTATGATCAACAAAATTGATCCTAGTATGATTAGGTAATAATCTCGAAAGCTGGTTAACAACATTTCGCTTAAAAGCGAAATGACCACAGCCCCTACGATAGATCCACCGAGTTTCCCTGTTCCGCCGAATAACGCCATTATTGCAGGCATGAATGAGTAAAGTGGATCAAACGCTATTCTCGGGTCAATGTAAGCCCATCTATTGGCAACACATGCCCCAATAGCGCTTATCATTGTTGAGCTTATTGCATATCCTAAAGTTTTGTATAAGCTGACGTTTATGCCCATGTGAGCTGCAGCTTCCTCGCATTCGCCTATTGCTTTTAGCGCAATACCTAGCCTTGTTCTTTTTGTAAAAGTTATTAATAGCATGAATGCAAGACTGATTGCCAACACAATATAGTAGATCATAGTAGGGGACAAGCCTGTTATTATCCATCTGCCAACTGTGCCTGTTATTGCCGTTTCCCACCATAAAATTACATTTTTAATGAGTTCACTCAGTCCAAAAGTGAATATGGCAAAATACATTCCTGACAACCTTAAAGTCACCAATCCAATAGCAAAAGACATCACCAACCCAAAAATTATAGCTAGGAGCAGGCCAATAGCCAAACTTTTACTTACTGCAACCATGTATACGCCTAGCCCGAAATATGCAGCTGAGCCTAAAGAAACGTATTTTGTGGTGCCTGAAAAAAAGTCCCAACTCGCCGCCAGCGCTGACCAGTATATTACTGATAGAAGTAAGGAGAGATGGTACATTCCTAAAACTAATGGTGTGATTGCTAAGGTTGCAACTATCGCAGATGTTATAATTTTAAAGAGAGGCCGCTCCATTTTTGACTTACCTCTTCATAAGCCCTTTTGGTTTAAATAGTAGTATGATGACTAGTATTGCGTAAAAAGCCACGAAAGTTAATGATGAACTAAATAGTCTCATAACACTATAAGAGACGTAGCCAAGGATTATTCCACCAACAATACTGCCTAAGAAACTGCCAAAACCGCCAACAACAATTATTGTCATGGCTATAAGTGTATACTGTGAACCCATGTACGGGTTTATCGAGTAAAGTAGGCTTGCTAAGGTTCCAGCCCACGCCGCCAAAAGGATACCTAAACTAAGAGAAAGCATTTGAATTTTAGCGGGGTTTATTCCAGTGAGTCGAGCGCCGATGGGCTCCTCAACGACTGCCCTCATGGCAATGCCTACCCGGGTGAACCTTAAAAACAGGTAAATGGCTAGATTGACCAAGAAGGATATGCAAGCTACGATTATTCTGTTTATTGGAAAAGCTGTTCCTAAAATGCCTACTGCCCCGGTGGCATATTGGTAGCTTTTAGGATCGCTCTTAAAAATTATCGAAACAATATTTTGGATCATGAAAGAAAGGGCAAAACATGCCAAAAGAGATCGGACCTCCACTTCTCCAGGGGAAACCGCTTCACCTATCAATCCACGAAAAACTCCCAGCTGAATGAGGAGCCCTAATGAAAATGCAATTAAACCGCTAATTACAAGGGATAATAGTGGGTCAACCCCGAAAAATACGAAGAAGAAATAGGTTATGTATGCACCAACCATCAGAAAGTCTCCATGGGCCACATTCAATATCCTGGTGACTCCATATTGTAGATTTAAACCAGATCCTATCAGAGAGTATAATAATCCTAAGATCACCCCTCCAATAAGCAGGTCAAAAAAAGTTGAGAGCTCCATGGCCAATCACCTAAGAAGAGGGCCATGGAGGTTTGTATATGGGAGGCTTTGAGGCAACTTCAAGAGGCCAAACAACCTCGTCGATTACGTCACCTTGCCATTGCCCGATGAAGCCTTGCCCTTCCACGTCTAAATAGTCTCCTGGTAGGAACTTTGCTTTGCCCATTATAGTATCAAAGGTTTCTTTTGCTAATGCATCTCTCACTTTTTCTCTGTCAAGGCCGTATTTTTCTATTGCCTGAAATAGCATTTCATAGGCTGCATATTGCCTCATTTCCCCATTCGGCGGATATGTCTTTGAATAGTTATACCATCGCTCACGGAACTCCATAAACTTAGGCGAATCACGGAAACATCGCGCGCCATGATAATGTGAAATTCCCTTCATAGTTTCAGCGCCGAAAATGTCTACTGTTAGCGCTGGAAATATCGCTCCAGGCCCATCTACCCAGATTTTAGGACTGTAACCAAGTTCAATGCATTGTTGTATTAGCAGTATTCCGTCATCTGGGTAAGCACATGCAACAAGGGCATCTACGTTTGCTTCTTTAAGCTTTTTAATCAGTGGTGATAAGTCTGTTACGCCTAATGGGTAGCTTTCATATATGACCGGCATAATTCCCTTGGCATATAGAGCGCTGTATATGGCGCCGCCATTTTCAACCCCATGCAAGTCGTTTATATAAATTATGCCGATTTTGCTGGCTTTCATATAGACAAGGTAATCTGCAACATGTTTTCCTAGTACGTGAGACTGGGGTAGCACAAGGAATGTCCATTTAAGCTCACCACTTTTAACAGCTGAAGCTAACTGCTGGCTTTGTCCAGCGAAGACTATTAAGGGATGCTTATATTGTTCGGCTAAGGGTACAATAGCAAAATTGAAAGCAGTACTCCATGTTCCGATAATGTAATCGACTTTATCTTCGGTGATAAGCTTCTCATACTGCCTCAAGAGAGTGTCAACATCAGATTTACAGTCATATATTATTAATTCAATAGGCAATCGTTTGCCATACTCTGGAAGGTAGATACCCCCCTTCGCATTGTATTCATCCACTATCATCCGGATAGCCGGAGGGATTTCAATGGTGCATCCCGCAGCGAAAATACCTGTAAGTGGCAATGAACATCCAATTCTTACTTTGTCCTTAGGTGGTAAAGCAGAAGGCTGAGAAAAATACCAATAGGATACCCCAGCCACGACCGCAACAATAATGATGACAGCAACTATCATTGCTTGAAACTTTGTTATGGCCTTTCTGCATCGAAAATAAAATTTCATGCCCCTTTCCTCCTAATTTTGGTATTATACATATTTCCAATTTCCAAAATTTTAATATAAATTTTTTCATAATTTTTGACAAGTGAAATTTATTTCCTTAAAAGCTTATATGTATATGAGAAAAATGTTAAAGAGATATAAACATTTCAGTCCTGCAGTTAGCAACGTCTAACCGAAAAATGCTTATTTTGGCTTTTTGCAATTTTGTTTTGTGTTTTTCCTAAATTTTCGGTTAACGCCTATTAAGCGAGGCGCAACAATACTATTGTTGCGTCATATTGTCGGCGCGTGTGCGCGCGAAAAGACTTTGAGTTTAGGGAAAGAATAGTATTCTTTCGTTTCGTTTATCAGTTTTTAACCGAAAATTTCGCTTGTTTTTAGAAAAAAGGCGCAAAATTTAAGTTTTTTGTCTGAAATAGTTTTTGTTGAGGTGATTTATAGGTGAGTGAAGAGGAGATTGCCGGTTTAATGGCTGGCGAGATAGCCAAGGACGCGTGTGAGACCGTTGAGGGTGATTGTAAAGCAAGGTGTGAGGCTGTACTGCGCAAAATCATAGTTGAGGGTA
>JAWBXL010000056.1:0-4287 GCA_038867895.1 Bathyarchaeia archaeon
CAGTATGTTCCATATATTAAGCCGCAGGAGAATGGAAACAAGACTGATGTCCGCTGGGTTGCGCTTACAAATAATCTTGGATTTGGGCTATTGGCTGTTGGCATGCCTATTATGGAGGTTAGCGCACACCACTACACAACTGAGGATTTTGAGAGGGCGAAGCATACATATGAACTTAAGAGGAGAGAGGACATAACGCTAAACCTAGACTATATGCAGTCTGGGCTAGGAGGCGGAAGTTGCGGGCCAGATACACTGCCACAATACCTGGTCAAGCCGGAGTCGGTTCGCTTCGCAGTTAGGTTGAGGGCAATTTCGCCCAGAGACTCTCCCATGGAGCTTAGCAAAGAGAGAATTATAGATTGAAAGTAGTCTGCCTCTCTGGCCTGTATAGTCGGAGAAGATCTTCCCCCAACCTATACCTCTTGATCAACAATAAGGCAATTTAACTCTAGAGGTTTCGCATCACCTCTTTTGAGTATTGGGAGCGATTACTATGAGCTGCCTTTTGCGGCAGGGGACTTAACCAAGTGAACTATTATTCTAGCAGTCTACCATCAGCCACCTCAAGAGCACTCAAGTTTTTATCCTAGTCCTAGAGCAGTAACATGACTATGTACCCATAAAAAATAGAGAATTAATATTTTCTTAGCCTTTACTTTTAAACTACAGGTAAAATCGTATCAATTGGAGAATGAAATTTATCATGAGAGGAAATATTTTAATAAAAACATTTATTGCTTAAGCTTATTACGGTTAGGTCATACATCATTAATTTAGGTATCTTAAACATTATTCCATCTTTAATTTCAGCGTACTCTATGGGAATCTTTTCCTCAAAGTCGGGTGAGAGCAGCACTATCTCTTTAACTTTTCTCCGAGATGGAATCTTTAAATTCACGGTTATATCCTTTAAAATATTCTTACCAAAATTGACCAAATGTAATATCATCTGACTCTTATCTACTTTCATTGAAAGTTCAGCAACAACTGTTAAGGGGGCGTAAACTTTTAAGGAAATATTATTTCCACTTGCCCATTCAATTGCTTCTACAAGTTCATACCAGTTAACTGGAAGCTTCCATTGAGATGGTGGGATTTCTTTATATCCAGCTCCAGCAACCTCTATATCAAGTTCCCTTCCATACCACATTTCACGTGCTGGCTCTATTTTAGGCAGATAAACAACACGACCTTTACCATATAAATTCATGGTTTTGTGGGCTTCGCTTGGTTTTTCGAAACCAAACAAAGATGCTAATCCATATCGCGGTCGTCTTCTTCGCCATTCATCATAGAGTGATGTATTTTCTGTTGCCACTAAACCACCTCCCCTTTGCACGTATTCTTCGATTAAGCTCAATTGCTTATCGCTTAAAGATTCTTGGTTTGCTAATGTCAAAACCTTCCACTTAGATAAGTCTTCTAAGTTTTCATCAAATATTATATCGAACAGAATTTTAGATTGAATTAAAGTTTGCTCAAAGAGTATAGTGCTTAGATGAGTATCAAAATTGTTATATGCCATAGAAGCAAAGGAGCGAAGAATAGCTACATCGGCTATGTTCTCCGTCTCTGCATATAAATCAATATTTTCTTTAATGAAATCAAAATACTGTATCACTTCTGGATCTGTTGGAGTAAATGGGATCCCTTCGTAACCAAAGCCCGGAACTTTAATAACCTTATTGAAGGCCATTGCCACCGCCCACTCAAGTTTTCCGCCTTTACATGGGGGCGAGGCAACCGCCATGTTTAGAGAACGAGCAGCCTTAAAACTTCTTACCTCAGAGATTAGGGCACCATCATCAGTTAAACTCGCGCATACGTTACTATCCATAATTATGCAATCGCATGCTCCCTTAAACCTTGGATGATCTATGGCTTCCCTAAATGCCCTATTTCTACCATATATCCCCTTAATATTCAGAGCTACAGAGATGGATGGATTTAAACTTTTTATGTATTTATACAGTTCCCTATAAAACTTTGCTTTAACATAACACCTGAAATCTATCCATTCCTGCTTAAGCGGATCATCTATTGTTCTCATAGTCCATGGCTGGTTAAAGATATTATATGTAGGTGGAAAAACATTATCTAGAACCGTGAAGCCAAGCCTTTTTCTTAGAGTTTCCTCATCGTATTTATTTTTGAGAAACTCACGGAACTTCTTTACACACTCTTGGCAATGGCAGGATTGGGGTTCAGGTCTACCTATGCCAAGATTATCGAAAAATATTCTGTCTGCTTTTATTTCCTCAATAGCATATTTAAGCACTTTCTTCATATAATCCAAGTATCCCTCATGATTGTAACAAGGCATATAGCGATAAGTTTGGTGACTGGAATAAGTTATAGGATTCCTTTCTTGATCAATTTGTACCCAATCTCTGGCTTCCGGTACTTCTAAGAAAAATGTTTCGCTAAATATTGTTCCACCGACATAAACACTTATCTTCATTCCATATTTATGACATAATTCAGCAAGTCTTTTAGTATTCTGCATTTCTTCAGATTCAATATTTAAACCAAAACCTTTATAAAAGTGTACTCCACCACCTCCAGGCGGCAGACATAGTGTGCCTAAAGCTGCGATCTTTCTTATATTTTCTTCCGAGTGAGCTTTCTCATAACGCTCTTCTACATCAGTAGTACTGTATCCTCTTCTTCTTTCAAACATGAGAGGTTCATTCCATGGCCAAACAATTTCCTCAAGAAATTTCTTTCTATCTTCCAAAGAAATTTTTGATGCTACCATAAACATCCCTAATAAGTTAATATACTTTTCTCAATTTAAAATGAAAGTTTAGGAAAGTCTTTTGCTTAATCTCTTTTGATACTCTTTTGCAATTTCCTTATAGTTCTCTATTATAAGTTTAAGATCTTTCATCCATTGCTCCAGCCCTATACTTTCCTCAGGCGCAATTAGATAGGTTAAATCTGGACGCCTGTCAGCCCAATGATCTTTTGTATCATCTAAAACATGGTAGAATTTCTTTCCGCCAACTTCACGCCCTTTTGGATACCGGCTTTTCTCCCATATATTCTTTAAGAAATTAAATACTCTATATCGCTCCGCTATAATAAGTGAAGCCAGTTTGTACGCTCTATTCAAGTATTCAATTGCACGTTGTGGATCAGGTCTACGAGCAGCTTCTCTAGCAGCTCCCAAAGCATCTTCTATCTCCTTCATCGTAATTATCATCCTACAGTGATGAGCAACAAATTTGGCTAGTGAAAGTAATACTTCCAAGTTATATTTGTTACGATTAGCTCTTGGCATATTCTCCAAGATAATGTGAGTAATCCTATTATTTTCGATAAGCATTTTTTTAGCTTTTTCAACAAGAGTAGCATATTTACCTCCATCACTATACACTGGCATAAATTCTAAGCCAGGTAATACTGGTAATGGCGGTTTAGGCAAAGTATAGTCGTAACGTACTATGCCAATTCCAGGTCCCTCAGAATTACCGTATCCAGGTCCACGTTCTCTGGAAACTACACGATCCCAAGAACTTTCGAAGAACCTTGCCTGTCTTTGCAAGCCTATATAGACATCTACCATATTAGTTACGTATGGACCATAATAAATGTTCATAAATTCGACCACCATTTGTTCTATTGGCGGAGTTCCAGGAGTCCATCCGTATTCCGCTATAGCAGCCCATCCTAACCAAAAGGTTTCGTTGTGAAGTCCGGAATCATCCCAAGCCGCTCCATAAACGCCTAAAGGATTACCTAACCACGCATCTATAGATATAGTTTTAAAGACTTCTTTCAATCTTTCTGGAAGAGGATAACGCCCTTCCTCTTCGAGGGGGAAGTAGTTTGGAAATAAAAATTCAGCGCCCTGAATTGGCACGTAAGCCAACTGTCTTATACCATGCTTGTTTTCCTCTTTAATCATTTCTAAATCGTCTCCAAGAACGCCATCAATAATATCTGATGGAAGCAGCGATACATGTTTAGGTAACAATGGATATTCAGCCCATATCAGCACTTTCCTGCCACGACTAGTTAAGAAGTCATAGGCTTTTCGAACAAATTCAACCCAAGTTAAGCTTCTAACCTCCGGGTTATAGGGGCTTTTACAGATACCTGCATAATATACTTCATCGGTTGAAACAAAAAAGTATTCAACCCCCTTAGTGGCCTTGATTACATCCTCATACATTGAGAAAATCAATTCATATGTTTTCTCATTACATAAGCATGCCTCATAATTATTTCCATCCTCGCGCAGATGCGCAAACTCAGGATGCTTAAGTACATAGGCAAAAT
>JAWBXL010000056.1:4297-9180 GCA_038867895.1 Bathyarchaeia archaeon
AGCCTGGATTTGTGGAACCACTTGAATATATCGCTCCAAGCCATAATTGACTATTTCTTGCAGCTCCTCTGTGGTGAAGGCTCCTGGAGCTCCAATGATTGGATGAGAAGGGTACTCAAATTTATCTTCAAGCTCAAATCCAATCATGTTAATTTTGAAGCGAGCTGCCCAATCTAAGTATCGCTTTAAAGTTTCAATTCTATCTTGATGGTGTTTCATATCCCAGTGAATGAATCTAAGGAGGAATGTAGGCCAATCTTCTATGATGCATTCTGGCAACATAAGTTTGCCTTGATTCGGCTTTAATAGCTGCAGAAATGTTTGGATTCCATAAAAAAGTCCCTGCTCACTATTTCCAATTACTTCAATAGAATCTGAAGTAATCTCTAGACGATAAGCTTGTTTTTCTCTTTCAGGGTCCCTCTCAGGATTATTGATTTTAACAGTCCCGCTTTTCACTAATAATCGGATAACTTTCTTATTTCTAGATCCAGGTTTAATCTCTAAAGAATAAAAATTTTTTAGGTCTTCTAACAAAAATCTTACGGCAATATGGTTTTCATCAATATTGCAAGCTTCATATATCCAAGAGTCATTGAATTCAATGTCTCTTTCCATTAATTCCACCTTCTGAGGAGTGGGGATAACAGAGTAGCCACGTAAAAATAACGGTGTTGGCAGAGGCTCGACATATTCTCCCATACACTCACCCTTTTAGAGATTTGTTGATTCATTTTAATAAAATTAAGCTTATATGAGGATAAAGAAGCATTACTTTTGAATACTTCTACTATCTTATGATGTAATAAATAGTGAAATTTAGCTTATGGAAGGAAATGTTAGTGAGAATGCTTATCTTACATGCTGAAGTGTTAAATGCCAAATAGGCAGTATTATAGCTAATGATTTTTCATTTTTCCATAAATTAGTACCCGAAGTCCTATTCCATCATGAAATGATACATATTAAGTAGTTGGAGTAGACCCAGATTATGCGGTTAAGCGTCTAGAGACGATTGCGAAAGCCAAGGATATGCTTTTAAACTAAATATACATGCTAAAAGACGAGAACTAAAGCAGGGTTAGTATAACCATGTTTCTTAAAGAAAACTCAAAAATCGTATAATGGACGGAGGAGCTATCCAAAACTATTAATTCCCTTCCCCTATCATAAAGGGAAGCGCGTAATTGAAACCATGATAAGGCTGTGCCGAAACTTCATGAAGAAGCACTTTATATAAACCTAGAGACACAGAAATTTAAACAAGGTACATGCTTTCCTTAAGAATGGAAATAAATGCCAAAAAATTTTTGAATAATAAGCAAGCTTCGAGAAACTCCCTAAGAAATAAATATTCAATAACATTTAACATTCTTTTTAAATTAGAAACTAGCTAAATTTGGAGGTAGGGGGTTATGGATTTCACCAAGAAGATTTATCCTAACCGATGGGTCTGGGTTATGTGCAGTCTTCATAAGGATAGTGATGTAGAAAATATTCGTAGAATTGTAGAAATCGCGTCTAAGCATGGTTTAAATGGGGTAGCTTTATCCGCTGGACTTGACAGATTATTACTACAACCACCAGACTATTTTGAGAGACTTAGACAAGTAAAAAAGGTATGTGATGAAAAGGGCATAGAGATTATTCCTAACATCTTTTCGGTTGGTTATGGAGGTTCTGTTTTAGCGCATGACCGTCATCTTGCAGCAGCATTTATTGTTAAAGATGCTTGTTTTATAGCTGGCAGAGACGAGGCTCGCATTGTAACTGATCCACCTGTAAAATTTGTTAATGGTGAATTCGAAGATTGGGACGGAAATCTTTTATTCGGATATGATCTTCAGGATAAACCAGGAGAAGTTACTTTTAGGGATGAAGAAGTTTTAAAAGAAGGAAAATATTCATTGAGACTTGAAAACTTCGAACGCAATAATGGTCAAGCACGTATTATGCAAGAGCTAAAGGTAAGGCCATATCGCTGCTATAGAATAAGATGCTGGGTTAAATTTGAAGATTTCAGTCCAGTAAACAGCTTTCAGATACATGTTAGAACAAAAGATCGTTTATTGAATCCCTGGGGCGAAGTATGGCCTTTAAGTAGAAGAGTTAGAGAAGAACCAATAACAACGGACTGGATGGAAGCATATGCTTGGTTTAATACTTTAAGATATGATACTATTCAAGTTTATGTTGGTGTATGGGGTGGGCGTTCTGGCAAAATCTATTTAGATAATTTGCGTATAGAAGAAGTCGGCTTATTAAATGTGCTTAGGCGGCAAGGAACACCAATAACGGTACGCAGCGAAGATACAGGTATTATTTATGAAGAGGGGCGTGATTACGCTCCCATAGTAGATCCTGTAATGGATTTTCGCTTTGATCGTGAATCTATTCCGATAAAGCTGCTTCCTAACAGCCGTATACGTGAAGGCGAGCGGTTAAGAGTAAGCTATTATCATGGAATGTCTATAAAGGGAGGCGACCAAGTAACAGTTTGCATGTCTGAACCTAAACTTTACGACATTTGGCGCCAAGAGGCGTGGATGCTTTGGAAATACCTTCGCCCCAATAAGTTCCTACTTAGTATGGACGAAATACGTCAGGGAGGTACTTGCCTTACATGCAGGAGCAGAAACATGAGCATGGCTGAAATTCTAGGCGATTGTATTACAAGGCAAGTGAATATTTTACGTGAAGTAAATCCGAACGCTGAAATCTACATATGGTCCGATATGCTGGATCCTCATCACAATGCTCGTAAAGACTACTGTCTAATAGAGGGAGACTTCACCGGATCTTGGTATTATGTTCCAAAAGATCTGGTAATTGTTTGCTGGTACTATGAGAAACGTGAAATCAGTTTGAAGTTCTTCTCTAGTTTAGGCTTTCGAACAATGGGAGCCGCTTACTATGATTCGCGTTCACTAGAGAATCCAAGAAGATGGCTTGAGGCATTAGATAAAACTCCCAATGCTTTAGGCATCATGTATACAACTTGGCGCAATGATTACGACTTTCTCGCAGACTTTGGAGACTTAGTCATGAGAAAAATTTAAGGTTCTTTGGTTTTCTCGTAACATTTTTCTCTTCTTTTATGGTAAAAATTGTTTTATGTTCTACGATAAATTCATTCTGTCAGAGAAAAAGGCAGCATGAAGATAAATTCACGTAATAATTTTTGGCGGTTTGAAATTGTTCTTGGAAATATTTATTTTCATCAGGGTTGAGTATAATTTGGCAGAGCGAAAGCTCCTTTTCCCTCAGCTGGACTGCCAGGTTTAAGTCTAAAATCCCCCTTCTCAAGGTCTAGAAACATGGGGTCCAAACCATATATACCATCCACTTCCTCTACTGGCAGAATTGGATAGCTAGCTGAGGGATTATCTAAGGCATACCAAAAGTTTCTGGCAAAAACGAATGTTTCGGGAAGAGTACCAGGACCTATATTGACAAATTCGCGTATTTCACTAGATATAAAGACAATTATGTTATCGGTGAACTGACCATTACGGCAAGGAACGAAGCTAGGCTCCCTGTTTTCCTGAAGTATTCTTACAATCCATCGTTTTGGACAGTATATTGTATTAAATCTTACAATTGATCCATCTACTCCAACAAATGCTACCGGAGCAAGAGAGCCTATAAAGATATTGCCCACAACAGTTATGTTTTTTGCTTCATAGCCTGGGGACTGAGGTCTGAAATATTGAAGGCTTGTAGATCCCCCTATATTAATGGCTCGTTGTCCAGCATGCTCAAATCTATTGCGGCGTATAATTATGTCACTACTGCCGCCTTTGACTTGAATGGCATTAGAGCCAACGTCATCCTTGTACCTGAATACGCAACCTTCTATAATCCCCCTATGACAACCAACCATGTCTATAGCTGATCCACCAGTCCCCCATCTTTCAACGATACAGTTTTTAATAACGAAGTCGTCGACTCCAGAGAGCTTAATGCCATCAGTATTTCCCTGAAGAGCTATGTCTAGGACCGTTATGCCCTGAAGTACGATATGATGTGCAGGTGTTTCATAAGTACCTCCATCATCTATATTTATGCCATTATAAAGGGCTCCTATAAATGTAAGATTATGTAACTCCACGTACTCCGGATCAACCAGATGAAGCCCTTCATCACCGCCTCTTATAATTGGAGGATTATTGGGATCTGCAGCAGCAATTATTATGGGTTTTCCAGGTTCGCCTTTAAGATTTCTGATATAGATCCCGCCTTCATATATTCCAGGCTCAATATATATGACAGATCCAGGTTTAGCCTGAGATAAAGCTGCAATAATGGCCTCCTTGCTTCTAATATGTTCTTTCGGAGCCCATTTCATTATGCCAATCATTAAGAATACCAATATCATGGAGCTTAAAGCAAGTATGGCTACGAGCTTAGCATTGCTCTGTACGATCATATACATAGGCGCAGCTCCCACAGGCTCGAAATTTATGTATGTTATTTATGCTTAAATCTTATTCCTCCATGTAGTATTAACGCTCTATAATTATTCAATTCAGAGCCACTATATTATCTCTTTTGAGTATTGGGGGCGATTGCCATGGGCTGCTTTTTGTGGTGGAGGGCTTATACCTTGATGAAGATATGAATATGCCACTCTGTGTCTCTGGTAATATTCCTGTACAGATTCAAAGCCCAGCTCCTTTTTGAGCTGCTCCGTTGATAGTGTTGGATCTATTGGCTCTAAGAGGAACAGCGCGTCATCCCTTTTTGAGCGTATCTCCACGCGATTCGGATATAATGCCATGGCTTTGTCCGGGATGCTGTAGTTAAAGTCATAGTGTGAGACTATGTAGTCTAGATTTATGTCACGCATCGCAATATTCTTTAAAGCATCGGTCTCATCCAAA
>JAWBXL010000057.1:0-8813 GCA_038867895.1 Bathyarchaeia archaeon
TCTCGAAGTCGGAGAAGATTTTCCGTAAGTCTTCCAGCTCATATCTCCAATAGTCGTATGGGTAGCCGTGGTATGGAAAGCCGTAAGACCGGGTTGTGATATATATATCCTCCACACTTAAGAACCTCCTTCATGTTGTTGACAACAATTCTCCAATCTTTAACGTGTTCAAGTAGTTCGGTTGAGACCACAACGTCGAAAACCTCCCTTCCAAAATACTCTACAATCCGCTCAGCAGGCAGAACAACATCAACATACTTTCCATGCTCCAAATCTACACCAATATACTCCTTTGGCCGAGCAAAATTTTCTATCAACGGCCTAACGCTACCATTAACATACTTACTTCCAACCTCTAAAACTCTTTTACCGATGAACTCCCAAGGCCTAATTTGCTCAATAAAGAACTCTATTACAGCAGTATTACACATAAAGAACGCCTATTCCATAACCACCTTGATTCCGATTCTTAACAATTTCACGATATCTATAACCATGTTTTACTTCACTCCAAAACTTCGGAACACCACCAACATTCTCTGAGGGGCTGGCACTATATCGTGGAATGCAATTATTCCCCCTTTTCTGACAAGCGGACTATACGTTTCAAAATCTTTTTTAACACCCTTGTATATGTGGTCGCCGTCTATGGAGAGGAAGTCTATCTTCCTTCCACCTAAGATTGATACGAGTTTTTTAAGCGTAGCTGGGTTGTGGGAATCTGCTCTTATCAGGAAGATTTTTTGATTTTCTCTAGCAAACGCCTTGTAGATTGGGATTTTCCACCTAGGATATCCTCCTCCAAACATTCCTCCAGGTAGGTCTATGCTTATGAGGGTAGCATTTGACTCAGCAACTCGAGTGAATAGGAATAGTGAGCCACCGTTTGCCGTACCTATCTCAAGGATGACCTTCGGCTTAATACTGTAAACCAATTCTATCAGTTTAGCTATTTCATACTCTATCTGGCAGGGTTTTATGGATACACCAAACCGTTCAAACGAAAAGGCAAATGCTACGGCATTTTGAATACCATGAAAATTCCTGGTAAGCTTTCTTATTTCATGAGCAATAAAGGGTGCTAAAACATAACCTAAACCAGTTAGGTCTACAATTTTAAGGCATACAAATCTAACTTTAGTGTAGACAAATCTAAAGAGTTTTTTAATAAACACCGTAAAACCTTCTTCATGAAACACTCTAATTCCAGCTTTAATTAGATTTGCTAACTCCATTATCTAAAACTCATGCTCCATATCTTTAAATGATTCCTGTTATGGGAAACGCCACATTATAAGATTACCTTTAAACAGCGCTATTCCCACATTGATATAATTTTCTGAGAAATGGCTAACTGTCAAATGTATCTATACATTTCGACGGTGTGGAGTTTTTCCTATACACTTTCCAGTACCACCATGCATCGAAAACTCTACGTGTCTATTTAGGTTATGAAAGGTAATGTTGCCGTTTGTTTTAACCAGTATTTTTTTATGTCAATGTTTACATGCTTTTTAGGGCCTGAGAACTTCCCTACTGGGCATAACGTTATTGCCACTTTTTCATGTGTTTGGTGATTAAATAGGAAAAGTAAAGTTTATGTCCTTGAGAACCAAATTTAAACGAGTAAATAAAACAACGCGTGATGGCAATTAGACTAGATTTTAATATGGCATCATTAACAGTTGGCTGGTTTTTCATATTTTGAGTTTGAAGTCTTCTTTGGCATATTTCTCTTAACTTTACTAAACACCACATAATAGCCCTCAAACGAGCAATAAAGAGCTTTGGATTTTTTCTATTGATGATGTCTAAAATCATTGCACCAATCGTTGGAATGATCGAAGGATGTAAAATTAGCTCTTTTAAATCCTTGTTTTTTAAAGAGATTATGAGCGTGTTTTTTGTTTGGTGGAATGTTGTAAAAGTAGCATCTAGTCTCTTTATGGTGGCGCCTACTACATGATGTACAACGGATTTGGGGACGTATAAAATTCTATAGCCCATTAGTCGAAGTCTCCAACACAGATCTATATCTTCGCAGGATCCAAAAAGGAGAGAGTCAAATAGCCCGATCCTCCTCAACGCATTTGACCTCACGATCATGGCTGCCCCTCTGGCACTGAAGATCTCTTCAATTTGATCGTATTGTCCACGGTCTTCTTCTCCATGACCTCTACTGAATGAAAGACAATAGGAGTCCATAAAATCTCCAGCGGAATCAAAGATTTTTGGGTTATTAAGCTGTAGAAGCTTGCTCTGAGCCGCCCCAATAGTTTCATCGTTTTCCATGACTTTGACAAGCTCGTTGAGCCACCATGGGTCGACAACCGTATCATTATTCAAGAAGACGATGTACTTTCCTATAGCATACCTAACTCCCAAATTATTACCTTGTGCAAAACCAATGTTTTTATGCAATTTCACAACTTTAAAATTCCGCCTTTCACCAAATAATTCCTCAGCGAGCGTAATGCTTCCATCTGTGGATCCGTTGTCCACCAAAATGACCTCTATGTTTTTGTATTTACAATCAAAAACAGACTTTAAACATAACATCAACATTTCTCCTCCATTAAAATTCACAATAATAATAGATACGAGCGGTTCCACGCTTGGTAGGTTTTTATGGTAGTTCAATTTAGTTTGCCTCTGCATCAACTACAACCTAGATGTAAGCAAAAATTCAATTAAGCGCACAGCTTTCTTTCCTCTTGGTTGAGTCGAATTACTTTGGGGTTGTAAATCATCAATTCTTTTCTTTCATCAATATTATTAAATCTTCTTGATGGTTATTGATTCTTCTTCCTCCATTTTACATCAACCTACACTTTACGTGCTGCGGGTTTGAACCTGAAATTGGGGCAGAACGCTTGGCTAGGTTTAATAATGCTAAGCGCAAAAGTTTTCATCTGTTATCTCCCGAGGATGAAACAAAACCTTTGGTGTTAAAACCTATATAATGAACAAACTCCGCTTTATGCGGAAAAAGAATCCTCATCCTTCCTTGAAGTAAATTTATTATTCCTGCGAAATTTTTTAACACTTTTTCGTTCCGCCTGAAAATGAAATACATTAAACATGGAAGGTCATCAAGGAAATGAAAGTATAGCTCCCTCTTGACAATATCATAATCTTTGGCAAAATGATCTATTTGGTTTATTGAGATATCTTCGTTAGGAGAACCCTCACCGAATTGTGATAAGATTTCCTTGGGGTAATTATGAGTTACAAGAAGATTTAATAATAAAAAAGTATAATAAATTAAGCTTTTGACAATTCCAAATAACCGTGAAGAATATCTGTGTTCATAAATGGAAATTACTCCCGACTTTTTCAACCATCTTTTGATGTTTTTGGCGACCTGATGAATTTGAATATGATGCAATGAATGAAATGCAAAAACTCCATCAAATATATCATTACGGAAAATGGGAAGAGAAGCATCAGCCTGAAAATATTCTATATAATGACCTCTTGAAATTGCATACCTCTTTGCTATTCTTAAGCATTGAAAACTTGGGTCTAAACCAATGACATTAAATCCTTTTCGCCTAAGCTCAAGACTGAGCCAGCCGGAGCCGCAACCGATTTCCAGCACGTTAGCTCCCTTACTCAGGCTCTCTTCAATAACCTTATCGTTAATTACTAAGTCAAATTCGTCATTCTGCAAAATTCGCACATCCCTAAAGTTGAACTTTTTGAATTCTAGCCGCTTTTTGTAACTTAATTTATCAAAGATTCCATACCTATAGAGAGGAGCAAAAGGTTGTCGTATGTCAACAAAATTTAATATTCCATTACAGAAAAGGAAGGAGTAATACCTTCCCCAGTAAATACCCTCCTTGATCACGGCATTACTAACTAAATCTGTATGCATGAATGATGGAATATAATCGTGCACCTCAAAACGCGCATTACAATACTTACAATGAATAAATCCCTCTTTAATCTCGGAATGTGTAATCCCGTCGGACCAATAATTGAGTTTAACCGTCTCACTCGGATAAATTTCTAATGGAGAATTACAATAGGGACAAGATAACAGTTCGATCATTTCTTGTCGCATGCTAATTCACGCTCCACCTAATTATCTCGCCCTTGCCTTTCCCCTCAGCCTTCAACTATTTTTTGCCTCCCTCTTCCATTTACGACCCTCACATGTATTTTACGCATTAAGGTTTTAAGGTTTTACGACCTCGTAATTACGAGCTTACGACGAATTTTACGGCGTAATTACAACTCGTAAAGTTGCTCGTAAAATGGCACGTCAAGCCCATGGCTGAAGCCATGGGTAGTTGACAAAATAAATTAATGAAAGACTACAAATTACTTTAATTCTTATCCTTCGCTACTTCGATGTAGATTCCAAAACATCTTTCACTGCTGGAATAAAAACTTCCAACAAGTTTTCTAAAGGTTCAAAAGCGTAGCATCTTAACAGAGTTGTAAGACTTAACGCCAAGATTTCTACATGCTTTACAACAATATTGTTTGGCTTCGACAAAGTTACTTAGTCTGTATTGGTGCAAGTTCTTCAAGAAGGAAATAATGACTTCGTACGAAATGGAGCGTCATCTTTATTCAGCTGGTAACTTTATAGGGAAATCATTTTTGGACAAGCATCTATACTCTCAGCTACGTCTAAGTCGTGACACCACCGAGTTTTGCATTTTGACACGCAATTGTTGAAATTTTGATATACGTTCTAGAGGTCTATAGAAGAGGCTTAAAAATGTAGATTTTACCTTCGACTTTATACAGAAGTTCAAATAGATTTGAGTTCAGGAACTTTGAAACGTATTTCATATTCATAGAGCACTCATTATAGTAAATTATTGGATGGTTCATTTTAACATCCAACCAAATAGAAGTTCTTACACTAACCACAATGATGAAAGATTCTTCTCCAGTAGAGTGAAAAGAGCGGCGATATTGTTCTGTTGTGATGCCCATACTTTTTAGTATGCCGAGCAAATAGTAGGCCTCAGAATCTTTTTCTGCTGTAAGAATTCTATATATTAGTTCTAAACGTGTTCTGTCTTCCTCTCGACATGGGTTACCCATGGATATTTGTGCCACTGGAACTCTATCAGCTAAACCACTTAAAATTTCTATGTTGACTGGATCGCTTACTATAACCGTGTTGGGCATAGTATTCTTTTTTATCCATAACGCGGCCTCATACTCGTAATTTCTTGGGAAGGTTGGTCCAGCATCAATACCGTATGGCGCCAAATCAACATTCCCCAATTTGGTGAAAAGGTTTATAGTTTTAGGAGCAACGGAAAACACAATGGTTGCGAGTAAGGTCATGATGATTACCCGCCGTAACCATTGTACGTTAATCCTTACAGCAAACCGCAATTTGTTACATCTTAAATGCTTGCGAATTGCTATGTTAGCAAGCCTATCGACTGCTAATGCCATGACGTAAGCCATGAAGGGTAGTAATGCATCTATTACTCGATAACTAGATCCTTCTGGCAGGAAATAGATTAACAATATGAAAGTGGTAACCGTGACCATCGAAAGATTTTGTCTACTCTTTGAAAGTAAGAGAAAAAACATTCCAAGGAAGAACAATATGAGTGAAAATTCACTTGACCCTATGATAAGCTGCGTAAACTTCCAGTTAAATGTGGGATAGTATTGTTTTCCTAGGCCTAAGAAGGATGAGATTGTATTGTATACTGGTATTTCTGTGACATGTAACAGTTGAAGAGCAATATATAGTAGCGTAAAGGTTATTAAAGAAAGTTGTGATGCTAAAGCTAACACTAAGCTTCGACCATCTTTTTTTACTGTATTTAACCTATATGCTATAAAAAGGGCTGTTGCAACGAGTAATGCGAAGGGGCCGACATATTGGGCATGAATAGCGACTAGTGTAAGACCAATTGTAAATGGGAAGGCAAAGCTACTGCTTATTTTTAACGAAGATAGCATAGTTAACAAATACGATAGAACTAGTATTTGATAGAGAACTATGTAAGGGCTACTGGCTGTATAGTCTGACGTTATATTTATAAAATATTTAAGAGCTGCAACGAATGTTAAACTGAGGGCAGCGGAAAGTAGGATGTGTTGAATCTTTATCTGTTTCGTTTTAGCAAACTTTAGAAACATGTAGAAAATTATGGGGTTTAAAGAGTACATTACGTATGCGGCTTCGGGTGCTACAGGCCACTCGGCGGCGTTTGTTCCTGATAGAATCCAAACGCCGATCGTAGTGGCAATTAAGGCTAATCTCTTACTTCTCGAAAGTTCGTATGTAAAAAGAAAGATGCCTAGGGACAGTACTGTTACAAGTAGAAATGGTACACACCACAACAGAGATAGGGGATCCACAGAGAACATTCTCGAGATCAAGCCGTAAAGAATGTTTAAAGATGGAGGGTGCACGATATCGTATGGTGTGTCTGGAATACCATGTTCAGCAACGATATACACAAATCTATACAGATATCCACCAACAGTCCAAGCACGACTTGGAGGTAAAGGAAACGTACCATATTGTTTTATAATTGAGATGGGTACCAGACCTATGATTATTAACGTCAAGAACAAGAAAATCGACCTCTTGCTGACCAATGTAAGGCTATGGAAAAACTCTCTACGGTCGAGCCTCCATGCTCCCACCCAACATACTGCTACTGTAACTACTATGGCAAGAACAATACTCTGTGTATGGTGGAGTAGAACAAACAGAAGCGCATAGATAGAGAAGAAGCCAAAGAACCATTCAAAAATTAAACTAGGAATTAACCCAATTTCGATGAATATATTCTTTGAATTTCGGATCAATAGTTTTCTAATGAGATATAAAAGTGCATTTCCAAAGAGAATAGGTAATAGTACAAGCGCTGGAAGCGCAATAAAACCTCCTATTATTTCCGGCAAATCAAAGACCTGTGAGAGTAACGCTAAGGTGAGTAAGGTGATATAACTAACCTTAACCGGGTTGCGTAGAAGTATAGAAATTAAAAACTCACGTCGCAAACTCATATCACATCTCGGAACTCAACTAACCTTCTTTTCAGTTTCCTTCCTCGAAACATATAAGCAAACAAAGCAACAATAAATAGCGTATAATTTAGCAACACAATCTCAATTGCTGATTTGATCAATTTTTTCCCTTCTTTTTCCAGTCCTAAGGAGTTAAGCCTTTGAAGCACCGTTTCTTTCTTCAAATACCTGATTAAGTTATACTTAAATTCCTTCAATTGTTCTAGTAGTAGGTATTGCAACAAAATACGTGGAGCATAATGTTTTCGAATAAAATATAACCTATCTTTGTGAAAAAAAAGAATCTTCCTTATTGGAAATTTATTCCAAGAGAAGGAACCGTAATGATAGACTTTAGCATTAGACATAACTACTCTATAGCCAGCTTTCTTTGCACGCAAGCATAAATCAACATCAGTATGGAAAGCATTAAGATTTGGGTCTAAAAGACCTACCTTCTCTAAAACTTCCATTTTTATCGCCATCGCGGCACCAGAAACATAGTCCACGTCTCTGATGTCATTTAGTTGTCCATTATCAACTTGACCTCCACCTATATTCTCGTATATTTCTAGAGAAATCTTGCGGAAGCCAAAGCTCTGGATGACATTGGTATTAGGAAAGTATAACCTGCACCCAATTACTCCTACATCTGGATTTCTTGCCTCATTAACTATTTCTTTAATCCAATTTTTATCTACAATGGTATCATTATTCAAAAGCACTATGATGTCGCCTTTAGCCTCCTTTATGCCTATGTTGTTACCAATACACCAACCAAGATTCTCCCTATTCTCAATCAATTTTACCTGCGGATATAGATTCTTTATAAGGTCTTTACTGCCGTCCGTACTGGCATTATCCACCACAATCACCTCAAAGCTAGGATACTCGGTTCTTAATACAGAGTCGAGGCAATCTCTTATGCATTTTTCACCATTCCAATTCAATATGACTATCGAAACCAAGGGGTGCTCTATATCTCCTCCATCCTCATCTGCATACTTTAGGTTATTTTGTAGCTTCATCTTAACTCCTTATTATTTAACATTACGTAGAGAATAAAACACCCGAATATTTCTGTCATTTAATCCTATTTGGTAAAATAACGTTTTTGGATATGTAAAGATAAGTCTTCGCATAGCTTGACTACCTTTAACGCCTCTTCTGCCGTTACCGGCGGCTCACCATCATTTAGTATACTTTTTACGAATTCTTTCATGAACTCTGTATGCATTCCCTTGTACCGTCTTGTTAAGATTGCTGATGCTATGTTAATTGAAGATGTAATTATGTCTAACATGGTTTTTATGTTGTCCATGGTTACTTGTGCTAAGTTGATCTCCCTATACCGCTTCTTTATGAGCGTGTTGTTAGACAGGTTTGCATGTATAATCCCCTCGTTTCCAACTATGTTAAGCGTGGTTTCCGGTCTAGGGGCGTTAAAGGTTATGTATATGGTCGCCGTCTGACCTCCCCTATTCTCAAGTAGCACTCTTAACTCATCTATTGGCATCCACTCATACTTGCCAAGCTTAGAGCCGTGAAAATGTTTTACCTCAACATCACCCATGATTGCCCTGACAATGTAGATTGGATGTGGAAGGTTTTCTCCAAAGCGTCCTGCTGGTAGTTTATGGCACCAGTGTGATGGATTAGAGGCCATTGGGTCATTGTTTGTGTGTAGCATTGTTACTTCAACGCCTGCTACTTCGCCAGTGAAGCCGCTTCTCAAATATTTAATTACCCTTCTCATTATATGAGAAAAAAGCCAGCTATGAGCTACCGTAAGCTTAACTCCGCGC
>JAWBXL010000058.1:0-8594 GCA_038867895.1 Bathyarchaeia archaeon
GAAGTAAGTAAAAATATAAGAGTTATTGCAGCTTACCTTGGGGAGGCATATGTTAAAAGTTAGACACTTGAATGTATCTCGCGGAGCCCTGCATGTTCTATGGAATGTTTCCATAGAAGTTCAGAAAGGGGAAATTGTAGCTCTGGTAGGTTCAAATGGGGCGGGAAAAACAACACTTTTAAGCGCTATAACTGGAATGCTTAAACCAT
The DNA here is from genome assembly GCA_038867895.1 of Bathyarchaeia archaeon. Classification (GTDB taxonomy): domain Archaea; phylum Thermoproteota; class Bathyarchaeia; order Bathyarchaeales; family DTEX01; genus DTEX01. The sequence continues at coordinate 210 of JAWBXL010000058.1, forward strand.
TATCTGGTAAGATCTTTTTTGATAATAAAGATATTACTGATTTACCTCCATATAAAATAATAAATCTAGGAATCTCCTTTGTGCCCGAAGACAGAAAGCTGTTTACCAACTGCACGGTGCGAGAAAATCTGATTTTAGGCTCGTATATTTTGAGGGAAAGAAATCGTATAAAAGAGCAGCTCGAAATGGTCTATCAAATATTTCCACGGCTGAAGGAGAGAGAGAATCAATTATCCGCTACATTAAGCGGCGGCGAGCAGAGAATGTTAGCTATAGCTCGGGCTTTAATGTCTAGGCCCAAACTGCTAATATTAGATGAGCCCTCGCAGGGTCTCTCGCCCAAAATGGCTATGGAAGTATTTAAAACCTTAAAGAAACTCAGAGAAGAATATAGTATTTGTATTCTGTTCGCTGAGCAAAATGTTTATGGCGCCTTAAATCTCGCTGATCATGCTTATGTGATAGAAACGGGAAGAGTAACCTTTCATGGCAAAGGTTCTGAGCTTTTGAAGGATGGATATATAAGGGAAGCATTTTTGGGAATCTAGCTAGTTTTCTTCAGAAGCTTTTTGGTTATGCCCTCAGGTAAAGTAAGGATAGTAATTATCATTATCGACCCCAAAATTATCATAAAATAATCCCTAAAAGCGGTGAGCAAGTATTCTTCAACCAATGAAATAACCACGGCTCCAACAATTGACCCAATATATGTTTCAATTCCGCCGAATAAGGTCATTATTACTGGCATGAATGAATATAGGCTGTTAAAGGCTATACCTGAATCTATATATCCCCATTTGGGAGCAAACGCTGCGCCCAGTAATCCAATAAACATGCTGCTTAGGGCAAACCCTAAAACCTTATATAATGTGGCATTTACACCGAAATGAACAGCGGCTTCCTCACATTCGCCTATCATCCTTAACGCAAGACCCAGCCTAGATCTCCTCAATAGAATTGTAGATAAGATTATGGCAAAAGTGATTATTAGTATTGGATAATAAACATCAAATGGAATAATAAACCTGCCACGAGTCCCCGTCACCTTCATCTCCCAAAACAAAATTGTATTATTTAGAAGTTCAGCCAGCCCGAAAGTGAATATAGCAAAGAAAACACCTTTCATTCTTAGGGTAACAAGACCAACTCCGCATGCAAATAAGAAGTTAATTATAGCGGCCAATAATAGGACGAGGGAGAAGGGTAAAAGTCCGCAAAATGCCGCAGTGACGTACACGCCTGTCCCAAAAAATGCTGCGGAGCCAAGCGAAACATATTTTGTAACACCGCAAAAGAAGTGCCAGCTTACTGCCAATCCGATCCAACATAATACGCTAGTTAGCAATACTAGGTAGTATTTTATCATGAAAAGAGGGGCAACAATTAACAAAATGAAAAGTAGCAAGGGAAAAAGAGTCTTTAAGTGAACAATATATTTCGCCCTAACCAACTAGGGTATCACCTCGCAAATAGCCCTTTTGGTTTAATTAAAAGAACTAATATTAAAACGGCATAAATGACAACAAGAGTTAAAGCTGAATGTATTATTCTCATGGTGATATATGCCAGATACCCAAGCAAAAATCCTCCAACGATATTACCCTTAAAGCTGCCAACGCCAGCTAAAATTACTAACACCAAACTGATCAAAGTATATGGAACCCCCATAAAAGGATTTATCGTAGAGTACAAGATACTCGTTAGAGAACCCGCCCAGGCACTGAACAAAACACCAAGACTAAATGAAATAGCATAAATGTTATTTATATTAACCCCAACCAGCTGAACGCCCTCGGGCTGGCTTACTGCAGCCCACATTGCTAAACCTATCTTTGTAAACCGTAGAAATAAATAAAGGAAAATATTAATAGTGATTGATATCAGAGCGACAATTATTCTGTTTATTTCAAAAGTTACGCCAGCAATACTAATTGCTCCAACTGAAGGTGCCTCATAACTCCTATAATTTGCTGTCCACAAAACCATAGCTAAGTTCTGGATAATAAATGAGAGACCAAAACAAATTAAGAGGGATCTAAACTCAAGCTCCTCAGATGATTTAGATAGTAATACCAGTCTACGAAGAATTAGCATGTAAACAAGAAAACCTACTAGAAACATTAAAGGCCCAACAACAATTATGGAGATAAAAGGGTTTACACCTAAGAGTAAAAAACAAAAGTATGTTAAGTAAGCACCAAGCATTAAAAATTCTCCGTGCGCTACATTGAGTATTCGCGTAACCCCGTATTGTAAATTAAGTCCTACTGCTATTAATGAGTAAAATGTCCCTAAAATCACGCCGCCAATAACTACATCCAAGAGAAAGGGGGTTATCATTAATATCACCTAAAATTCTTAATAGCGCACACAAGATGTCATAACACTAGACCCTGGATACCAAGATTTTGGGCATATAAATACTATTGAAGTGTAGCAATACTTCATATACCGTCTCCTCGCCGCCTCATTTTGATATAATAAATTGAGTATAAACATTATAAAAATTTTGCCATTAATATGAACGAGAGTGGTGACTTAAGATCACTCTTTGCCATAGCTATGTACCTCTGCTGCAGAGATGTCTTCGAATAGGAGACTTTATGCATTACTAATCCTATCAATGCACATGACAGAGAAAAACAGAGTATAGATTTTCTCTCTTACGAAAGATTTATATTTTTTTAAAAAATACTTAAATTGGTGTTTTGAATGAAGGATGACAGAGCTATAACTAAAATACAAGTGGCTATAATCATTGTGGTCATCGTTGTCGTAGCTGTGGTTGGCGTATTATCCTATTATCTTATGCTTCCAGCACCGACTCCTACTCCGACATTACCAGCTAAAGATAAGGTGATCATTGGGGTATCCCTCTCTTTATCAGGAATTTACTCCCCGGGAGCTAATGCGCATTCGTTGCCAACATTCAAAATGATTGTTGATGACTATAATGCGAAAGGAGGTCTTTATATTCCGGAATATGGCAAACGTTTGCCTATCGAGCTTAGAATTTATGATGATAAAAGTGATGTAGAAACAATGCTCAGGCTCCTTGAGAAATTAATCACAGAAGATAAAGCGGATTTCCTCTTTTCGCCTTGGGGTACTGCATTTACCTTTGCTGCAGCGTCCACCTTTGAGAAGTATCGTTATCCTTTAATCGCTATAACGTGTAGCAGTCTCCAACTTATGGAGAAGGCTAGAATTGGGGAGCTGAAATACATTTTCTTAGCTCTCACTCAGCCTCCATTACAGGCTAAAGCAGCAGCCGATCTACTTGAATACGTGGGTTTCAAGAATCTTGGAGTAATCTACATTTTAGATTTGCATGGCATTGAATTATCCTCAGCGCTTTATACAGAACTTTATGGTAGAGGCATTGTTCCGAAGATCATAGAAGGTTATCCTATGGGCGTCACAGACCTATCTCCTTTGATAAGGAAGCTTAAAGAGGCCAATATAGACGCATTGTTTATGATCGGCTATCCAGAAGACTCGGTGCTATTTATCCAGCAAATAGGTGCCCTTGGTTATACTCCACGCTTCCTCTTTGGCTCAGCTGGAATGGACTTGCCCGCAGTGATGGTTCCACTAGGCACCGACACTATTAAGGGAATTTGCCATTGGTACGGTGTTGTATCATATAAAGAAAATGACAGGTTAAAGGAATTTGCTAAAAAACATAAAGAACTATTTGGCTTCTATCCCGAGTCGAACAAAGCTCAAAAATATGCATCTCACGAGTGTCTATTCATAGCAATTGAAAAATATGGTCTTGATCGAGAAAAAGTTATGAAAGCGCTCCTAACCGAGGAATTTGATACGATTATCGGGAAAGTCCGCTACGAGCCTACTAAAGGGCTGATTTACCCAGATATGCCAGTCATCGCTCAGTTCCAAGGCGGTGAGATGGCGGAAACAATATGGCCTACTAAGTTTGCCTCATCAAAATGGATGCCGAGACCACCATACGAGAAATAAACTTTATTCTCCCTCCACTTTTTGTTCACTTTAAAACATTATAAATCTTGTGGAACAGTAAAAGCCAGTTCTTTCAGCATTTCTCGCCATATATATTATAAAGGCTCATTTCCAATATCACGTAATTTAAAAAGAAATATTAAAGGTTATCTAGTTTTGTTCATGTAAGATTATCTTCTTAAGAAAAGGGTTTGATTTTCTTTTTCTCTCTAATTTTACCTAATATTCCCTTGGGTAAAACTACTATTAAGATTATTAACAGAGCCCCGGAAACTAATGGATGTATTGGTCCAACAAACATTTCTATGAGTTGTACCATTGAACCAATTACTACTGAACCAATTATTGGACCTATTATGGTTCCAATTCCTCCTAATATACTCATCAGGGGTGGGTAAAGTCCCCAAGATGCGCTAAAAACACTACTAGGTTGTATGTGGAATATATAATATGCGAAGACGGTTCCACATAATGCTGGAGGAATCGCGCTCAAGGAGAAAGCTAGTACTTTATGATGCAGCGCGTGAATACCTATGCTTTCAGCTGCAACTTCGTCGTCACGCACTGCTATAAAGTTTAATCCAGTTTTAAGTTTAAGCAGGAGTGCCACTATGAGCGAAGATATAACCATTATAAGAAGAGCCGCATAATAATATGTCGCGAAACCAGCATAATAACGGGATGGCAATTGTATACCTACAGCTCCTCCAGTAAAGGCTCCGCCATTGACAGCCAACAATCTAAATATTTCATTAAGAGCTAACGTTCCTAGGGCAAAATAAAAACCTTTAAGCTTGGCTAAGAGCGGGTATCCTATAGCCGCCGCCATAAGTGCACTGATAGCCGCGCTGAGCAAAAATGCTCGTATATCAAAATATCCTGTAAGACCTTCACGCCAAGATATGGCAGCGACGTATGCGCCTAAACCAAAAAAGGCTCCGTGCCCAAGAGAGAATTGTCCAGAGTAGCCTGAAACAATGTTCCAGCTCGTCGACATGGTTACGTAAAGAAATATATTATAGAGGAAAAAAATGAAGTATGATCGCTCGGCGTCTAAAAATAGGGGTAAAATGCTAAGCACAATTATTCCTACAAGAGTTATAAGCAGATTTCTCCTTAGTCTGTGCTTTTCTAGGGATTTGAAAGACCACGCCAAAGCTACCACCTTTTACCAAATATTCCAGAGGGTCTCGTTAACAGGACCATGAGAAAGAAGATATATGCAGCAATATCGGACCACACGGGTCCAATAAAGTAAGCAATCATAGTTTCCACTATGCCCAATAAACAACCACCTATAAACGAGCCTAACGAGCTTCCTATGCCGCCAAGCGTAAGAGCCACAAATCCCTTAAAGGTTAGTAGCAACCCTAAGTAAGGATCAAATGAATAGTTAATTCCAAATAAGGCACCAGCTAGGCAAGATAATGTAAGAACTAAACAAGATAAATGCATAGCATGGCCAAAAATAAATAATAAAATGATGATGCAAATGGAGGGTAAAATATAGGAGGAAAATTGTAAAGAATTTTTTGCTTAAATGTTTCCTTCCCACATTTTTTCGTAGAATTTGGTTAGGTTCTCCTTGGTAATTGTCCTGGGGTTCCATTTAATTTCAGCAGTACTTCGCTCAAGGAAGTCAGCAACAAGTTTTTCGATGTCTTCTTTCTTAACGCCGTATTCTTTTAGGCTGCTCTTTAAACCGAATTCCTCAACCAAGCTCTTAACTGTTTTAGCGGCTTTTCGAGCAGCCTCCTCGTGACTTAAGCCTCGTGTATCCACGCCTAATACTTCAGCTACTTTAGCTAGCTTCTCTGCGGCTACCGGTATATTAAATTCCATAGCATAGGGTAAACAAAGCCCGCACGCCTCTCCATGGGGCAGGTGGAGTACTTCGCCCAATCGCATTGCTGCACCATGCCCAATCACCAATCCAGTAACTGAGAAAGCAAAGCCTACTATGAAAGCTGCCATCGACATTGCCCGTCTAGCCTCTATATTCCATCCTTGATAAAATGCCGTTTTAAAATATTTCCCTATTAGCTCTATGGCTTTAAAGGCAAACATTTCCGTGTACTCGTTGGAGTCAACGGATAAAATTGATTCTATGGCATGGCTTAATGCATCGAATCCGGATCCAGCCGTAACTTTTGGCGGCATTGTTATTGTCAGCATCGGATCAATAATGGCAACATCCGGAGGTACTTTCGGGCTAAATGTTAATGTTTTATATCCATCTTTTGTTAGAACGAAAAAGGCCGAAACCTCACTACCTGTTCCGGCAGTTGTTGGAGATAATATGAGACTTGACCTACGCTTTACCTTCCCAAAGCCTATATAATCCTCAATGGTGCCCGGGTTAGCAGCCACAACTGAGGTCGCTTTAGCCACATCCATTGTGCTCCCTCCACCAATCCCCACTACAATGTCAAAATTGCCTCTTCTAACAATCTGAGTTGTCTTATGAACCGTCTCGATATGCGGCTCTGGTTCAACCCCATCAAAAATTTCAACACTAATCTGCTGCTTTTCCAAAGAGAGCTTTGCCTGCTCCGCAACCCCTAATTTCGCGACTACTGGATCAACAATTAGCAGAGCCCTACTTGCACCAAGATTTTTAGCCTCCTCACCAAGACTCTCTATGCACCCCACCCCGAATAGAACGCTGCTGGGAAAAATCGCTTTTATTGGCTTCAACAACGGAATTTTAGATGCAATTTCTTCAATCATTTTCGACACCCATAATATCTATGCCCCGTTATTAATTTAAATTTTTTTTCTCTCGTTTCCTTTTTTATAAAATGAAAAATCATAAGCAAAGGCAAAAAGGAAGATTTACAGAGAAACTGGCTGTTAAAATGAGGGTATTACTTCCCTTGCGAAGGCTCGTAGCAGTTCAATGTACTTGCCATTAGACAGTGGTTGTTTTAACGGAATCTCAACAATGTAATATTGACAACCAAATTCCGCGTATTTCTCAAGAACTTTAATTTCATCTTTCATTTTCTCTTTCTCAGGCATCCAGCCTAAGAGAGCAAAAGTAAATTCTTCTTTCCTCCCATAATATCGCAAATACTTTCTAATTAGTTCTACCTTTTTACTATATTCCTCTGGCGTCGGGGCACCGTAACCACCTTTTTCAGGAGCCCACGCTTCCCTATGCACGAACCACCCATTACAATATTTCGCGCTTATCTCAAGCATACGGGGGCTGAAACCTCCTGACCATATAGGGGGATGAGGCTTTTGCACAGGTTTCGGCAGAAGAGTAGCATTTTCTAGCTTATAGTATTTGCCTTTAAAGGTTACTTTCTCCTCGGTCCAAAGCTTAACTATAATTTGTAAACCTTCTAGGAATTTTTCCACTCTAGCCTTTGGGTCGTCGTAATATCCATGGGGAGAATAATTAAGGAATTCCTCACGGTTCCATCCAGCACCTAAACCTGCTATTACCCTACCATTAGACAAAATGTCTACATTAGCAATTATTTTAGCGAGCTGGCTTGGAACATATCTGGGTACGGGGCTAGCGACGGTACCGAGGCGCACTTTTTTTGTTTTTGCTGCTATATAAGCTAGCGTCGTCCATGTCTCAATTAATTTATTTGAGGGAAACTCAGGCACAGGTAAGTCATAGTGGTCTGGACTAAATATCCCGTCATATCCACAACTCTCAACCTCGTAAACCCACTGTTCGAGCTCCTTTAATCCGCTCCACCATACAAAGGGCGAGGGAGAGGCCGCAAACCTCATATCTTTCACCTAAACTGGGTGCTATTTACTTGGAAAAGTAGTCCTCTAAGCCTAATTCTTTAAGTTTCTCTTTTGTTGGGATTCCATTCTCGTTCCAACCTCGTGCTTTATAGTAATCTTTTATCATAATTTTTTCCTCGAATACTTGCCCCCTTGCCGGTGTATCATCTCTTGAAATAGCTTCACTTGATATTCTTTCAGGCATTTTATCATAACTGGCATCAATACCCTCTCTTGCATTTATGACCCTCTCAAGATTAAATATCCTCTCGCCAACAAGTAGAAGGTATTGAGCATTAAACTCTTTTATGCCCGTTGCTGCCCGTAGAAGCTTTGCATATAGCTCCAAGGGTATGCCGCAGAAGGATGCGACAAATATACACCATATGCCTGTTTCATACGCGGCTGTCTCGTCCTGCATATATTTGGCTATTTCTCCCTTTCCCTCCGTTGTGAAAGGATCTACTTTTTTACCTTTATATGGAACCCCAAACTCCTCAAAGGTACTAATGCCCATAGTATGGCTTGCCCCTATCGGAGATGTTACCATACTAAGCCCAAAAGCCTTAGCCCTTCTAGGATCATGAGCTGGCAGTTCAAGTCCCTTAACATACATAGCATATTTTTCAGCTCCTCTACCTATTATTT
>JAWBXL010000059.1:0-8245 GCA_038867895.1 Bathyarchaeia archaeon
GTGCTTTTGATCCTGTTGTTAGTATCCATGCCATTATGAATTCGTTCCATGATGTTAGGAATGCTATTATTGCGCAGGTTGCTATTCCTGACGATGCTACTGGCAGCACTATTTTTATGAATGCTCCCATTCTTGAGAATCCATCTATCCTTGCCTGTTTCTCCAGCTCTCTCGGAAGCGTCGCGAAGAAGCCCATCAGTATCCAGGTGATTAGTGGAATGATTAGGCTGAGATGAGCGATTATCAATCCGAGATGAGTACCTAGCAGTCCTAACGTCTTATAAAGAATGAAGTATGGAATAACGATCGATATTGGTGGCAAAGTTCTCGTGCCAAGGATTAACATAAGTAATGCATTACGTCTCGGTATATTGTACCTTCCAAGAACATAGCCAGCTGGGACACTTACACACATGGCGACCAAAGTAACGATAGAAGCAACAGTAGCCGAGTTTATAAGTCCCTCAACCACAGGATAACCTGCTGGCCTTAACATCTCACCAGTTATACCAGGAGCAGAGAATCCAAGGACCCTCAGCAAATTTGAAAATGTTGGATTAGTTGGTATTAACTGCGGCGGTTTGGATATAACATCTATTTCCCACATGAATGAAGCAACTACTATATAATAGAGTGGCAGAATGCTCCAAAGAGTCAATGCAATAGCTAGGATTATGAGGATGATCTTTCTCCTCATCTTGCTTTACCGACCCTCGTCAAGAAAGTGAAGTAGAGAGTTGCTAACACCATTACTATTGCTATAAGTATCCATGAAATTGCCGCGCCATATCCTAGGTTAAAGCTTTTGAAGACAACCTCATAAATATAGTAAGTAAGTGTAGTAGAGGAAATACCCGGCCCTCCTCCAGTCATCAGGATTACAATGTCTGCAGTTGTTGCAGCAAAGAACGTTGATAGTACAAATGTAATTAATACTGCATATTTTATGAATGGGAGTGTGATCTTGAAGAATCTACCTATGATACCAATTCCATCAATCTTTGCTTGGGAGTATAATGTTTCTGGAATCGTCTGAAGACCAGCCAACATGAAGAAGGCACAAAGCGGAACTATATGCCATGAATACGCTACCGCCATCCACTCTACAGAATGCTCATAATTGACGAACCAGATGTATTCCTTAATGAGACCAAGGCTATACAAAATTCCATTAAGTAAACCCCAGTCTGAGCTGAGGAACCACCTCCAAGCGTATGCAGTGGTAAACTCCGATAAAGCATAAGGCAGTAATATGATTGCTCTAATTATACCTCTAAATGGAAGTACCTCATTCAAGAAGAGCGCAATTCCTAAGCTTAGCCCCACGGTGATAGCGACGACCTCGGCGATAAATCTTGCACTGACAAGAAGCGAGTGGGTAAAGTACTGATCAGAAAATATGTTTGCATAGTTTACCAGTCCAGCAAAATTCATTTGATAAGGAGAAAGCTTTACAATACTGAAGGATGAATATAATGAAGAAGCCATTGGGTAAATAATAATTCCAAAAAGAAATATTATTAGTGGAGCAAGAAATAAGAATGCTATCGTCGTATCGCTAAGTTCTTTTCGATAATTTAGCTTTGCCATAAAAAAGTTAGCCCCCGCTTTCAGCTTTCACTTTCTTTGCATACTCATAAAGTTCCTTCACAACGTCTTCTGGGCTTCTCTGCCCACTGGCTGCAAGTGGCAGTAGGTCGCTTGCTTTTGTCTGCCAGTCTAAATACCACGGAGACTTCCATATCCATGGGAATGGCACGACTTCCATTATCTTTTTCTCGTACTCAAGCTCTTCTGGGTATGGCATCCATTTAGCATATGCCGCCATGACGTCCGGGTCTGAAAGAATCTCTCTATATCCAGCATTAAGCGCTGTTTCTATTGCCCACTTCTTGGCGACAAATATTACTCCATTGATATCTCTATAACCATACCAAAGCTCAAGTTGTAGTGCCCTTTCAAAATCGGGATCTGTTTCAGGAGTAGCTAAGTGGTAACCGCCCATGTCTAACAGCCCCCATGAGTGCTCTTTTACTGGTGCTAACCTGCAGTGTCCTGCAAACTTAGAAGTAGCCGGATCATTGAATGTCTTCAAGTCATATGTCTGTTGTGGTGAGTAGGCAAAGTTACCTGTACCGAATGCAGCTAAATAGTCCGCCTCAGTCATTGTCAAGACTCCTTTAGGTACAAGCCCTTTCTTCCAGATATTAGCCCAGTCTTTTAATACTTTTCCAGCCTCAGTATCTGGTCCAAATACCGGATTAAAGTCCTCATCGAATAGACAGTTCTTTCCATCCGGGCTCTTAGCCCTATTCATCGTTTCGAAGAGCCATCCCCATGCCATTCCGAACCATTCCTTAAACCAGTGAGGCAGGAAGGGCGTGTCTGCAACTCCCTTATTTTTAACAATCTCAATTTTTTCATATAAGTCCCACCAAGAGGACGGCGGCTCATCAATTCCTGCTTTCTGAGTTAATAATTCATTGTATAAGATGTTGCCTCTAGCTGATGTGAAGTAGGGCAATGCAAATAGATGCCCATCTGTCGTGGTAAATCCATCTGCTACTGCAGGATACATATCACTAACTATTTTCTTGTATAGGTCAGAACCGTACCTCTCTGAGACTACTTTTGTTAGGCTTCTTATCCAGCCCCGTGCATACCATCTTGCTCCGTGGAATGGATTCCCATAGCATACGTCCACCTTTGCTCCTGCTATGAATTTAGACTCCATAATTGCGGGATAATCTCCAGAAATTACCTCATACTCAGCATTCTCATTCAATTGTTCATTAAAGATTCTAATGTTTTCCTTCACAATGTCAGGCCTGTATCCCCAACCATTCATAATCAAAGTAGTTGCAGGCTTCTGAGCATGTCTAGTAATATATCTATAGCCTGTAGTCTGAGTTGTAGGTGCTCCCACGGTGACCGTAACCGTAGTTGGTAGTGTTTGTGTAACTTTTACAGTTTGTGTAACCGTTTGTGGTGCTGCTGGAGCAGCACTGCCTGCAAGATAACCACCTACTCCTGCAACAACACCTGCAACAACAGCAGTTACCGCAATCTTGCCAGTTGTGCTTAACGCTTCTCTTCTGCTTAGACGTTTATAAATTATGTCGTCTATCTTTGTATCCGATTTATTATTTCTTTTCTTCATATCAATCAGCGATAATTATTTTTATGCAAGTTGTATTTAAATTTTTGGGCAAGATCTTACTTATTACAGATTATCTAATCTTCTTATTATTAACTAAAAAATTAATGATGGTTATTATAATTTTATAATTTAATTATTCTTTCCTCATTGATTGATTTTTTGATGGCTAATGCAATTTCCAGAGATTTTACTGCTTCCTCTCCAGTAACTAGGGGTGTCTTGTCATGAATTATGCATTCAATAAACGAATTAAGTTCTTCCTTTAAGTCCCCTATTAATCTATTATTAACGATGGGCCAATGGTATGTGTCTGGAAAAACTACTTCATCGGGTGTAAAAAATTCTAAACCCATGCCATGAATACCAACATTAAGAGAGCCCTTGGTTCCTGAAACGTCGAACCTCGATTCTAACCCGTAGGGCCACGTATTAGGCTGTATCCAATTCACTTCTAGGTTACCAATAACATCGTTCTCGAATTTTATCACTGCAAATAAAACATCGGGCGCATTGTAATCTTTAAGGACCTTGCTAGTAGTTGCTGCATATACACTTTTTGCCCTTTTCATTCCATTGTACCAGAGCATCATATCTAAATCATGAATACCCATGTAAAAGATCGGGTGCGACCACATAGCTACCCTAAGAGGAGTTGCTAAAGTAGTCATTCTTCTCGCAAAAATTGAAACTAAATCGCCTATTTTTCCGTCCTCAACGATCTTTTTTCCTTGTGCATAACGAGCATCAAATCTTAAAATGAAGCCTACTGTAAACTTTACCTTATTCTTTTTTGCACAATTTACCATCTCGACGGCATCCTCAAGTGTATGGGCAATTGGCTTCTCTACAATCACGTGCTTACCGGCATTCATGCATTTTACAGCTAATTCCTTATGAGTTTGTTCTGGTGTAACTATTGAAACGGCATCAACATCTTCCTTACTAAGAAGATCGTCAAGTTCTTGATAATATTTAACGGAAAAATCATCTGCCGCCTTTTTTCCTAGCTGGGCATCTTTATCCACAATGGCAACTAACTTACATAAAGGACTCTCTGAAAATACTCTCGCATGATATCTACCGAAAAAACCAGCCCCTACAACTGCAACTTTAACCGCATTCATAATCAATTATATAAAATAGGATGAATATATATTATTTGCTCAATTGATTTACAAGCTTATTTAGCTTGCTCATGCATATAAAATATATTTTTTTGCGAAGCCCCGTCAAAGTAATACAAATTATTTTTGTCAAACCTCATCCATACTTTCTTACCGACGTCATCTTTGAATCTCCAAGGTATTCTGGCTTTAATTATTTTGTCTTCTCCGATCTCCTTATTGTATAAATCTACAATGGTTTCGTTTCCCAAATACTCAATTGCGTATATCTCTGCTTCCATGTCTTCAACTCCCGTCTTGTCGAAACTAATATTGATGTGTTCAGGACGGACGCCCAGTAATATTTCATTTAATGAAAGTTCTTCTATTATACCCAACACGTCCTGAGAAATGGTTAACCTATATCTGTTTCCAATTATTAGACTTTTGTCCCTATATATGGCATTAATGAAATTCATTGGTGGAGAACCGACAAAACCCCCTACAAAAGTATCTATGGGTTTATGGTATAGTTCCTCAGGAGATGCTATCTGTATTAAGTTTCCCTGATTAATTACAGCAATCCTATCTCCCATGCTCATAGCTTCTGCTTGGTCGTGAGTAACATATAATGTGGTAACTCCCAATTTTCTCTGAAGCTTGAATAGTTCAGCCCTAGCATAGACCCGAAGCTTAGCATCTATATTACTTAATGGCTCATCTAGGAGGAATATTTTAGGGCTCCTAACAATTGCTCTCGCTAAAGCCACCCTCTGCCGCTCACCGCCACTTATCTCGTAAGGCATTCTATCTAAGAGATGATCAATTCTGAGCATCTCCGCTGCTTCTTTTACTTTTCTTCTTATCTCCTCCTTCGGAAGCTTCATGACTTTTAGTGGTGTTGCAATGTTATCAAAAACTTTCATATGAGGATATAATGCATATGTCTGAAAAACCATTGCGACATTTCTTTTCTCTGGCGGTAAGTAAGTCACATCGTCGTCATCAAAGTATATTTTTCCCTTATCTGGCTTCTCAAGCCCGGCGACAAGATTCAAGATTGTAGACTTGCCACCACCCGACGGGCCTAGCAGAACAAAGAACTCTTTATCCTTTACTTCAAAACATAAATCATTTGCTGCCAATACTTTTCCAAATCTTTTTGTGACATGGTCTAGTACAACTGATACCATGTAACCACAAGTTACCTATTTCAAAAGCCTGTATTTAAATGTAATTAAAGTCTATTGAAAACTAGCCATCAATATAAGTTGTATCTTTGCAGCTTAATATCTAAAATTATCAATATTTATTGATGCTCAAAAATAAGCATAAAAATATAATTACTTCGATGTTTGATAAATTAACTGTTGCAACAATGATGCGAAATAAAATGAAAGCTGCATTGTTGTATGGTCCAGGCGATGTCAGAGTAGAAGAAGTCGATGTACCACATATAAATGATGATCAAGTTCTAATAAGAGTGAGAGCAGTCGGTATTTGTCAAAGTGATATACGAGTAATTAAGGGTATTAGTAAGAAAAGATACTTTTCTTATGGTCGTGATAGTTATGGCTTGACCGGGCATGAGTGGTCAGGCGAAATTGTAGATTTAGGTAAAAATACTAAAGGAATAAGTATTGGGGACAGAGTAGTTCCTGAGATAATTATCTCCTGTGGAAAATGCAAAATGTGTATTGAGGGACGTAGTAATCTATGTATTAATAAAGAATACATCATTAGAGGATATGCTGAATACGCCGTCGCCCCCTATAATCATCTATATAAAATTCCACATGATATTGATTTTGAAGAAGCTGCATTAGCAGAACCCCTCGCTGTCACACTTCATGCAAACACCATAGCGAACCCTCAACCAGGAACCACCGTCGTAATCATAGGTGCTGGTCCTATGGGACTACTTAATCTCATGTTAAGTAAATTATCTGGAGCAAGAGTAATTGTAAGCGATATAATCGATGAAAGACTTCAAAAGGCTAAATATCTTGGAGCTGACGATGTAATTAATCCAATGAGAGAAAATATAACCACACGATTAAGGGAAGTAAATGATGGTTTTGGGGCAGATATAGTAATAGTTTGTGCAAGTTCAACAAAAGCAATAGAGAATGGAATTAATGCAGTAGGGAGTGGGGGAAAATTATTATTTTTTGCCGGAAATATAACGCCGGCTGAAATCAATATTGACCCAAATTATATTCATTATAATGAAATAACTATAACTGGGAGTTATGATCATCTACCTAGGGATTTTACTAACGCATTAAAGTTAATATCTCTTCGGAAGGTAAATGTAAAGTCAATAATATCTCACTATACATCTTTGATAGACCTACCAAACGGTTTAGAAATAGCTGAAAGTCGCGCAGGATTAAAAGTAATGATTAAGCCTTGAACAAAAGAATATTAAAAACGAACAATAGTGGGCCATATTTGATAGGAGTGGACATTGGTACTTTTTCTTCTAAAGGCGTCATAACTAATAGTGATGGCGACATTTTAGCTGAGCAATACTTAGATCATGAAATAAACATCATTAGGCCCAATTGGGTTGAGCAAGACCCAGAAAAATGTTACTGGCAAGAATTCAAATTTATAATCAGGTCTTTAATAAAGAAATCAAAGATAGATCCAAGAGAAGTTTTAGGTGTTGGAATAAGCTCATTATCACCAGTATTGATAGCATTAAACCGCAGAGGCGAAGTAATTAGGCCAGCAATAATTTACATGGACCGAAGAGCGTGGAAGGAAAGTCTATTTATGCGAGAGAGATTAGGTGTAGAAGGAGTTGTCAAAGTTTCTGGCAATGCTCCTGATCCATATTTTGCCGGATATAAGCTACTATGGCTAATGCATAATGAGCCCAAGACATATGCAAAGACTTGGAAGATCCTTAATGCGGACAAGTTTATTATTTTCAGGCTTACTGATAGAATAATAATTGATAAGTCTACTGCAGTTCTGTATGCACCATTTTATGACATAAACCAAAATAAGTGGTCTCATGAAGTTGCTAAAATTACTGATGCAAATTTAGACGTATTTCCAGGAGAAATTGTTGAGCCGAGCGCCGTGGTAGGAGAAATCACCCATAGAGCAAGTATAGAAACAGGATTGTGTATAGGCACAAAAGTGATTGCTGGAGGTCCCGACGCGATAGTTTCTAGCTATAGCGCCGGTATGGTTAATGTGGGTGAGTCCGCGTTCATGTATGGAACTACAGGTTGCTGGTTTTTAGTTACCGATAAACCTATTATCGAGCCTCGTGGAAGACTAGTCTTTGCACCTCATGTAGTCCCTAGAATGAATCTATTATGCGGAATAATGGTTAGCACTGGTGCTTTACTGAAATGGTTTATGGATAATTTTAAGAGCATTTTAAACATTACTAATAAATCAAAGATACTTGAAAAACTCGATCAATTGGCGGCAGGCATTAGTCCTGGCAGCGAGGGTCTTATAGTATTACCTTACTTCATGGGAGAAAGAACACCAATATGGGATGTAAACGCGAAAGGAGTTATTTTCGGACTTACGCTAAGACATAGTTGGAAAAATATCTATCGCGCATTATTGGAGGCGGCTGGATATGGCCTGAAAAATCATATCGAGATAGCCAAATCTATAGGATGTGAAGCAAAAAATATTTTTGCGGTTAACGGAGGAGCTAAAAGTAAGATATGGAGACAGATAGTATCAGATATAATTGGCTTGCCCCAATTGTATTCTAAAAAACAATTGGGAGCACCGTTTGGTGATGCCTATTTAGCAGGAATCGGTGTAGATATTTTCAAAAAATTTGAAGACATTAAAAAATTTCAAGGCGAGGTGGAAGTAACCATGCCCAATCCTGTTAATTACAATATTTATTGTAAATATTATGAGCTATATAAACAACTTTACAGTAAAACAAAAGAAATAATGTCGAGTATTTCACAATAATAAATATTGAGAGTTGTTA
>JAWBXL010000060.1:0-7983 GCA_038867895.1 Bathyarchaeia archaeon
GGCGATGGAGCGGTGATAGCAGCTGGAAGCATAGTTACAAAGAATGTAAAGCCTAGAGCAGTTGTTAAAGGGGTTCCTGCAAGGGAGTTCATGCGCAGGGAGGAGTATGAGATAAAAAGATCACTATTTAATGGGCAATGCTCCTAACAAGATTCTCAATTAAATCGAGCGGGTTCTCAAGCTCACTAATTAGCTGCTTGACATCAAAGCGCTTCCCGATATATTTTTCAGCGTACTCAATAATTTCTTCTGGTCTGACAGTAAATATTGGAAAGCCTTTTTTTGCCAGGTAATCATTTACATGGATCTTACCGAAAATATTAAGCACAATGCTTGGTGTGCCGGAGAGGGCTGCCTCTCTGGAAATCGTCCCACCCGCGCTTACGACTAAGTCTGCCTGTAAGACTAAGCTAGCCGAGTCCACGAAGCCCCTCGGAACAATTAGATCTCTTCTATACCTTCTCTCGTATCTACTCAAATACACTACGCAGCCAAGCGAGGAGAGTTTCCTCGCAATTTTCTCCATTATGTCGTTGTCCAACTTAGCGTATACCGACCTAACCTCGCTCTGTCTCACAACTATGAGTGGTTTTTTAAAATTAAATTCCATTGAGGGCTTGAAATTCTTCATCCAAGCAACCTCATCTACGCCATCAAACTGAACTATGTTTCTAGCACCATACCCTAGAATAATCTCCCTCGGAATTGCTCTTGATGCCACCACGGTGCTCGCTAAGGGAACCGTCAACCTGTTTACTGCATCGGCATGCGGAGTGTCGAAGGTATATATTATTGGTATTCCGAGACCGAAAGCGACGCGAGTAAGATCAACAGAAGCGTGACAAACAGCGCATTTAGGAGAATCTTTATAGAACATTTTAGAAAGCATAATTTGTCTCCTTAAACTCTCATAAAGTCTAGTGTATAATGTTCTTGCATTATATCTCCCTACGACCTTAAAATCTATATTCAAATGTTTTGCCAAAGGTATTGTATCTGGATGTCTCCTCGTCGTAAGGATTACCTCATAACCCTTCTCTTCCAGCCTCTTCTTTACTGCAGCTCCATAACGAATTTGTTTTCCAGTACATGCATCATACCATATTTTCATATTCTCCACCCATAACTAAATTATTGAGATAATTATGCTGGCAGATGTAAAGATTGCAAAGATAAATGCTATTAATGAGACTATCTTTCGCTCAGTTGTCGGGAAATAATAGGCAATTAGTGTTATTAGGCTCCTTCTATAATTAGCCTTTAACACCAGTTCACCTATTTCAATTTTTGGTCTTCTCTTAAGAAGGAGCATATTGATGAGGATTAGCGCTGAGTTGAATATGTATGGGAGTATTGATATTGCTAGGGCCTGTTCGATATTTGCTATTATTGCGTAGGCCGCTAGGGTTACCCCAAGGGCGAATGAGCCCGTGTTTCCGACGAATATTTTCCCCCTAAAGTTATAGTATGCTAGAAGCCAAGAGATCGCGATTGGAGCGTATAGTAGGATGCTTTCGCCCCTGCCATGAATTATTGAGGTTACAAGTAATCCTGTCAGAACTATTGATGGGCATATAGTTTCAAGGCCGTTCAGCCCGCCAAGCTGGTTGACAACATTTGTTGTTACTGTGACAATTACCGGGGCTATGATGAGATAGTAGGTTAATCCAAAATCTATTTTGCCCCAGAAGTAGGTGCTCATCGAGGTTTCCCCCTCACGGAGTATAACTAGTGGTATGGCGGCTATAAATGGCAGTAACGCCTTATACCTCCATCTAATATCAATCCAGTCATCTAATAGGCCCATAAAGCCCCCAAAAAGTATACATGAGGCTAAAGTTAATGCGGCTGGTCTATTCCAGCCATCTATGGCCCACGTCTGAAAGCCATGTATAATAAATAAATAAATAGTTGATATCAAAACATAGATTACTCCTAGACCATTGGGAACAAGCGGCCTACCAATCTTATGCTCGTCATGCGCCTTGGGGAACTTGTCTAGCATAACCAGCAAACCCCACTTGCATTCGAGCGCTGTATATAATGCTTAGACAGCACAATTACCTTAATACTTTTCTTCTCTTTCTAAAAATAATGTTATGTACTATGCAATTAAGTGGGCTGGAGTGTCTTGACCGAGGACGAAATTGGGCTTAGATATCCAGGATTTATACTCTTCCTATCTAGGCTAACTAGTATTGGAACAGGATTGATTTTCACCCTGCTAATTACAAGGAGCATTCCGCCTGAGGATTACGGTATATATGGGAACATCGAGGATATATTATCCTACTTTACCTTTATCTCGGCGATAATACCCTTTTGGGTAACGAGGTTCGAGGCAAGACGCTGGTCTGGCTCGTTTAAAACAGGATTTATAATAAATTTTCTAGTCGGTTTAGTCTCTGCAATAATATACTTATCCTCTATAATGAGCATCATGTCTACTCTTCAGATTAATTTAAACTATATGCCAACATACTTGATCGCTGCGGCGTTGATCCTTGAAAACTACGTTTTATCAGTGCTTGAAGCAGCATTGTATCCGAAGCATCCAGAGAAGATCGGTTTTGGGCTACTCATTTTTGAAGTTGGCAAAGTACTCATAGGAATCTTACTCTTACATGTCTTAAGAATGGGGTTAACTGGCGCCCTAGTATCGGTTATATTCGCTCATTTCTGTCAAGCCCTATTCTATACGAAGTTGTTATTGCGAGAATTTAGGGAGAAGATTGTTTGGGCTTATGTTAGAGAGTGGCTTAAAGTATCCATTTTGAACGTTTATGGTGTTTTGGGCGGAAGACTGTTAGTTCTTGCAAATATATTCCTGTTTATTTATCGTGGTGAGATTGCGAGAGCCTATTACGGTGCTTCATCGGCGATAGCGTCAATAGTAGCCTTCTCCTCATCATTAGCGTTCTCCCTATACTCGAGACTCCTAGTCAAAGCTAGATCAGATGATATAACGCTATCAATGAAAATGGTTTTAATGTTCGCTATACCAATGTTTCTTGGCGCAGTAATACTCTCAAAAGATCTCCTCTCAATTCTTAATCCGGCCTACAGCGTTGCATCACCAATTTTAATAATCCTGGCGTTAAGCTCTCTTTTTCTATCAATCTCTTCAATTTTTGAGTCGATTATAATTGGGACAGAAGACTTCGATGCGGCGGCGAGATTATCATTTAGAAGAGCACTTAAGAGCAGGATTTTCCTGTTATTAACGCTGCCATATATTCAGGCGGCAATAGTTTTACCGCCCATATACCTAGTATTATCATCATTTCCATTAGATAGCATTTTATTAACGCTCTATTTCGCTCTGATAGGCTGTATAGGGCAAACCATCATGACATTAACTAAATTTTTCATCGCTAAAAAGAGCATACGTCTCATTATACCTTGGAAGAGTCTAGGAAAATATGTTTGTTCATCCTTGGCAATGAGCATGTGTCTGCTCGCTCTTCCTACACCGCCTAGGTTAATAATAATTCTGTCAAAGATACTTATTGGCGCAATAATATATTTTGTCATATTATTCGCTATTGATAAAGAGGTAAGAAAAATGATTAGGCTGGCGATGAGGGAGACAACAAAATATTTGCGTAAGAAGAAATGATGATATAGTATGCGTCTTAAGGAAAAACTCTCAGGGGTTCTCAGCGTGCATGAGCTAGAAATGCTATATAGTTCCTTTGATGTTATTGGAGACATAGCGATCCTCAAAATCCCAAGGGTTCTTGAGGATAAAAGTGAATTAATTGCTCGGGCGGTTATGCAGATAAACAGGTATGTTAGAACCGTCCTATGCCAAGTGAGTCCAGTCTCCGGAGAATACCGCCTCAGGGAGTTAAGGTGGCTTAGTGGGGAAAAGAAGACCGAAACATTTCATAAGGAGCATGGATGCGTCTTTAATGTTGACTTAGCCAAATGCTACTTTTCACCAAGGCTCTCATACGAGCGCATGAGAATTGCTAAACAGGTTAAGCCTGGCGAGGTCGTAATCAACATGTTTGCTGGCGTGGGCTGCTTCTCAATAATAATTGCTAAGCATTCTAAGCCAAAAAAGGTATATTCAATGGATATTAACCCGGATGCTGTCAAATATATGCAGATAAACACTATGCTAAATAAAGTTGAGAATATTGTCGAGGTTATTATGGGGGACTCAAAAGACATAATTATTTCAAGGTTAAGGGGTGTTGCAGATAGGGTTCTCATGCCTCTGCCAGAGAAGGCTTATGAATATCTAGACTATGCGTTAATGGCTCTAAAGCCATTTAGGGGAATAATACACTATTATGACTTTGAGCATGCAAGTAAGGGCGAAGATCCCATCGCAAAGGTCATTGAGAAGGTCTCAAGAAAACTTTCAGACATGAAAATAAACTTTAATATATCATTTGCGAGGATTGTTAGGACTATTGGCCCAAGATGGTATCAAGTTGTCTTAGATATACTTATAACTGCCAATTATTGAATTTTTATCTTTAGTGGTGTGCATGAAGAGAAGACTTATGGAAATTCTTGCATGCCCAATCGATAAGCATCATCCGCTTGAGCTTTATGTCTTTGAGGAGAGAGAAGAAATCGTTGAGGGTATAATTGTTTGTCCAAAGTGCTTGCGCTGGTATCCGATAAGAGATGAGATACCTGAGATGCTTCCGGATGAATTAAGAAATGAGAGGGAAGACGTGGAGTTCTTAAAAAAATGGAGGGATAAGGTTCCCGAAAAGATCCTCCTTAAGGGTAAACCGTTTAACTTAAGCGGGAAATAGATTAACTTAAGCGGGAAATAGATGTTCAAACGAATGTGCTTACGTCCACTTTATGTTAACGGCTCTTCCCTTAGCTGCGGACTTTAATGCCGCCTCAGCTATCTTTAAAGCCTTTATCCCATCAACCCCAGAAACAAATGGATCGGTGTCATTTAATATACATTCAATAAAGTGCTTTAATTCTATTTTGAGCGGCTCTTCCCACTCATATCTGGGAGTTAACGTTTGCTTGGGAGTTTCTATCGTCACCTCCTGAGTTATATAATCTAGATCTACTATAGCCTCGCTTCCAGTAACCGTAAGCTTCCTAATTTTATATGGTGTAAGCCAGTTAGTCTCAATAAGCGCAGTTTTACCGCTTGGAAAAATAAGCATTATTTGAGCGTAATCCTCAAATTTTTCATGCCATAGGCAGCCCGCTCTCGCATAAACGGACACTGGATCCTCATTAAATAGGAAGCGGATAACGTCTATATCATGTATTGCCATATCCTTTACTACGCCAACATCACCTATCCTCTGCGGCCACCTTGAGACTCGCCTGGCAGTGGCGAATATTGGTTCGCCTATAACTCCATCCTCAATAATCTCCTTAACCCTTCTAACGCCAGGATTAAACCTCTCTATAAAGCCAACTTGAAGTTTAAGTCGAGTAGTTTTAGCCATTTTGAGAACTTGTTGCGCCTCCCTAACAGAGCTTGCCATGGGTTTTTCAACAAATACATGCTTACCCATCTTCAGGGCTTTAATAGTTTCCTCGGCGAGCCTAGAGGACCATACGCATATCGTCACCGCGTTGATCTCTTCATCCTTATACATGCTCATGCTATCCTCGTAAGACTTTAACCCATATTTCTTAGAGATGGCATCCGCCTTCTGCTTATCTATGTCGCATACCGCTATAAGCTCAACCTCGGGAATTTCACTTAAAACTCTAATATGATTCCTACCCCAAAAACCTGCTCCAACGACGGCTACTTTTAGTCTCCTCATCTAGTCCAGACCCCCCTTCCAAGACCACGGTATATGAAGCCCTCCTCCTCGGCTTCATGTGGATCAATTAAATGAGCTAAATCGACTATTATGGGGGGCTTCCTCATCAACATACCTATCTTCTTCAGGCTAAGATTATTAAATTTCTCATGCCCAACAGCTATGACGAGGCAATCCGCTCCCTCTAGAGTTTTAGTTAGGTTTCCTTCAAACGGCAAATTGATATCCTTCAATTCTTCCGAAGAATAAAATGAGTCAAAAACTCTAACCTCAACACCCCTACTTCGTAGCAAATTAACCAAGTTTATTACAAGGGAACCTTTAATTTCTTTAACGTTTGGCTTATAAGATACGCCAAGTATAGCTATCTTGGATCTCCTAAAAGTTTTATTCGCCGCCTTAAATGCGCTCTTAATGAGGTCGATCACCCTCTTAACAGACTCGTCATTCACCTTCCTAGCTAAGGCTGGGATTCTAAGTTTGACTCCAATGTTCTCAGCCTCATAAATTAGAAGGTACGGATCTTTTGGTATATGCCCCCCAACTAGGCCGGGCTTAAGTAGATGGCAGTAGGGCTGCGTGTTAGCGGCTGCCTGCACCTCAACATAATCTACTCCCATCCTCTCACAGAGCAACGCGATTTCATTGGAGAGGGCTAGGTTAACGTCACGATAAATATTCTCAGCAAGTTTCACGATTTCAGCGGTCTTGATGCTGCTTACCTCCAGTATCCCGCCCTTAACTATAGTTTTTAAGAGAGCCCTCGTGGCAGTCAAGCTTTGCTTATTTATTGCTGCCAATATCCTTGGATATCTGATCATATCTTGGACTATTCTTCCAGCACTAGCGCGTACTGGACTGAAGGCTAAACCGAAGTCTTTGCCAGCCTTTAATCCTGAAGAAGTCTCCAGAATTTCCTTCACGATATTTTCGGTTACTCCGGGGCCAACAGTGCTCTCTAGGATGATGAGATTTCCAGGCTTAATGTTTAGTCCGATATCCTTGCAGGCATTCTCAAGTTTTGAGTAATCAGGTCTTTTCTTTTCATCTATAGGCGTATCGACGGCAATTATTACTATATCGCTATTAGATAATGCTTCCCTTACGTGATTAGTTGCTGACAACCGCCCCTCCGATAAATTTTTCCTCAACAATTCATCTAAGCCCGGCTCTAGAAAGGGGTTCCTTCCCATAGATATTTGGCTAACGATTTTTGGGTCTATATCAAAACATATCACCTTGAAACCAGCATCAGCAAATAAGCATGCCGTTGGCAAACCAATCTTACCACATCCAACGACAGTAACAATATATTTCCCACGCTGCTCAAAGGATTTCAGATCTTCCTCAGTAAGCATTAAAGCCCTGCAATACATGCCCTCACCACAACGTTGCTTACTCTCTCAAAACAATCTTAAATCACTTTTCATTAAGATGAGTCAATCAATACGGCTGCCAAAACGCAAAAATGAAGCATAAAAATAAACCCAAAACCGATAAAAATTTAACCCAAAAAATAATAACTAAAATTTGATAAAAGTGATGTTGGCGGGCGGGGGTTGCCAAGCCAGGTCAAAGGCGCAGCCCTGAGGCGGCTGTCCCATAGGGGTTCGTGGGTTCAAATCCCACCCCCCGCACCAATCCTTTTGCTCATTTTAGGCTTGTTTTTCGGCTGTTTTTGAGTAAGGGGTGAGCTTAATTCTTGCTTTGTTTTTGTGCGGGGTTCTATTTTTCTTTTCGGTTTGAACCCACACTTTAAATATTTGGTTTGAGCATTAGGTCGATTCATCTAGATGCTAGGGCTGGAGATGTAAAGCGTAGCTGCGCAAACATTAATAGGGCTAAGGAATCTTTAGGATTTAAGGTAGGCGTGTCCCTAGAGGACGGCTTAAAAACATGTATTAAGGAATATATTGAGTGCAAGGGTTGAGGGAAGATAATTGGCTAAGAGAGTTCTCATAATGGCCGGTGGGGGAGGACATACCGGATACGCCTACGCCCTAGCCCAGAATCTTTGTGGCAGAGCCAGCCTAACCTTTTTAGCCCCTGAAGAGGACCTACTGAGCCAGAGGAGACTGAGCAGGTTTGGGGAAGTCTATACACTTATTAGACCAAGGGGGCCGAAGACATCATACCGCGAGTTTATACCTAGACTCATTAGGGCCTTCCCAGAGGCATCAAAATACGTCTCCGGCGACTATGATGTTATTGT
>JAWBXL010000061.1:0-7910 GCA_038867895.1 Bathyarchaeia archaeon
CCCGAGAACGTTAGAAGGGCTGTTTGGGCATGTATACAGGAGAAGCCGACCGAGTTCATGGGCTACATTCTCTACGATCCAGGAGCGTGGCCTGAGCCCCCAATATGCCAGAGGATATCGTGGCGGATAACAGAGCCATGGAGGCCAGAATACACGCCAGAGGAGGCAAAGAGACTTCAGTATATAAAGGAGGCTGCCAGAGAGAAAAGTGAAAGGGAGAGGAAAAGAAGAAGTTATGAGGAGCTGCTTGAGTTCTTAGGGATAAAGAAAGCTTAAAAGGTCGCCACTTTCTTACATGGTAAAGTAAGAATATACCTTTACTCCTCAGCCTGTCGCCTGTAGCGGTGCCCACAGAAACGTACTGGGCATTCGAGGTTTGGAAGTCAAATCCCCATTTTAGCGTTCGTTACCAAATGGGTGAATGTCGCACATGATGATTGGTCTTTTAAGTTTTACCACCCCGCCTGGCCAGTGGGGCAGAAAGGGCGGTATGAGCACGGCGGTTGACTTTGTAAACTTATGTTTCTCCATTTCCTCGCCTATACAGATTTCAAATTCTGCTCCAAGATCCTCCATGTTATATGGGTCTGTGCCCAGAAACAGCATGATCTGAGTGGTGGGGTGGGTATGTGGTTTTTCCGGGTCTGGACCGATGCGGTAGGGTGCGCGCTTAATACTCTCGTAAAGTATCACGAAGTCGAAACCTGCCTTTTCCTTAGTCTGCACGAAGGCAAGGTATCCACCACCGTCATCACGGTTGGCTGGACCATAGTACCATGCCCC
Organism: Bathyarchaeia archaeon; assembly: GCA_038867895.1. Taxonomy (GTDB): domain Archaea; phylum Thermoproteota; class Bathyarchaeia; order Bathyarchaeales; family DTEX01; genus DTEX01. The sequence continues at coordinate 784 of JAWBXL010000061.1, forward strand.
TTTCCTTATGAAGGCAAGCGGCATAACATATTTCTTGAGCGCTGAGCGAAAACTAGCATAAGGACCTGGCTTCTTATCAGTAAGGACGGGCTTTTCCTGGTACTCGGCTGTCAAAGATATTTCATAGTAAAAGAATGGGCGGTGAAGGGTATGGATTGTTGCCGGGAAATGCGGCATGCCTTTGGGAATCGCCACAGCTGTTGTGGACGTAATTATATGTCTCTCCAGATCTTCACCTAGGCATAACTCAACCTCTGCCCCTAAATCGCCGATGTCGTTCACGTCTGAACCGGCGAAAAGCAGCACCTGATCAAAGTCGTGCGCATGGGGAACATAGGGTTCCTTTCCCATGCGCCCGGCAAACCAGTAACTTCCATATTTTATGTGAACGTCGAAGCCTAACCAGCTCTTATCAAGAATGGCGCCACGGCGAAATCCATCCTCATTAAAATCCTTAAATGGAATAGCCTTGACAAAATTATCATACTTAGATTTATGAGCCTTAACCTTTGACATAATTCCCTCAAAATACTATGTCACTTTTCTATATTTAACATTTCAGTGATCGCCTGTTTATTCTGTTAAGATCTGAGGTACGTATGTATGTATGCTTTAGCCGCAGAAGAATAATTATAAATTATTTTTCACATGGTAAAGTAGGAATATAATTTTATTTCCTTGTCTCCAAGTTCGGATTTAACGAAGTTTATGACGTCCTCATCGCTAATGTACATGTTGCCGAGTTCATCAACCCTCAATTTTATCCCGGTTTTTCTCAGCTTATCACCTATAGCGGTGTCCACAAAAACATACTGGGCATTAGAGGCTGGAAGAATGAGTCTAAGCCCTGTTAAATGCTTGGCAGGTACACCCATCTCGATACGATACGCGATCTCCCTAGCACCATACTTTTTAATTAGATGTTTAAAATCTTCCCAGGAATCGACTCTAATAACTCTGCCCAAGTTAAGCGCCCAGCCGAACATTTTATTGATCCGCTATAGGATATAGAGGTTGCCTACACTACCCCAAATGAAGGCGTCTGGCATAGCCTCAAGTATCGCGTGGCATGCGCGCCAGCCAGTACAATGTGAGGGCACTATGACTCGTGGATCTATCTTCTTTAGCTCCTCTACGGTCTGGTTTATGCGTGTCTCAAAGTCCCTTCCAGAAAGGTGTAACCCGCCGAGGATAGCGTAGACTCTCTCGTCACCAGTGAGATGCTGTGCGTGGATCACGGTGTTTATTATGCCTGCATGGCTGCATCCAGACAAGATCACCAATCCCTTTCTTTTGACATTAATCACTAGAGCGCGCTCATCCCGTATCCACGGGTCGGGCTCCCACCTTCCGTTAATAAATACCCTATGCTGCGGGAAGCCGGTTTCAAACGACGTTTTCCGCGGGATCTCACCAGTAATGAGTATCAACCCATTAGCTATCAAGTGTGGTTGTCCCGTATCAACATACCTTGCCGGTCTCACCCTGTCCTCTCGTGGAAACCTTGGGTACTCTCTTATGGTTCCATCTGGCTCTACAGAACCCCTCCTCTTAAACATGTCTTTATGAACCATTATGGGAAGCTCACTTTTGTTTATGGCTTTAACGACGGCTGGCAGCCCAGCGGAGTGGTCAAAATGCCCATGAGATATGACTATACATTCCACCTCACTCAAATCCACCCTCATTCTCCTGGCGTTTATCACGACGCCACGCGGGCTAATTCCGGTATCAAACAGTATGCTATGCGATTCCCCTCCATTAAAAACACGGATGAGGGCGGAGAAGCCATGCTCAGCAATTGGGTAGCCTATGGGCTTCTTCACCCAATCTCTAAAGTGCTTAACCTCCTCTCTCGGGGATGTTGACAAGAAGTCTATGGAATTATCCATAAGATTAATTATCTCTACTCTATCGGCCTCCTTAAGTCTCATAACCTGATTATTTCTACTCATGCAAGCCCCCTATAAAGAGCCTTTATAATCGGTTGTCGCTGGGCACCCCACACATTTCTCGCCAATATATCTTGCGCATGATTTACAGTCAACCCCGCAGGGCGCGTTGCTTCTCTTTTTGTCCGCAAGATACTCTCTTATTAAGAGGTATGGCGAGAAATATATATCGCTTACTGGATAAAATTCTGATCTTCTTATACCAGCCCCGCTTCTAATAGAGCACTTTTCGATGGAAATGCTTTCTAGAGTATTCTGATCCTCAGCGACAACTATGGCTACCAAATTGTATCCGCCAAGAGTCTTAAATATTTGTACAACTCTTGGACAACTCCTAAATCTCTCAAGGAGATCTTGCATGGCTTCAGCGCTCTCCACTTCAAGCAGAACTATTGCTGGAAAAAGCCCGAAATAGAGTGGATTTATTAGAGCTGAGATTTTAATGGCATTCTGCTTAATCAGTCTTAGCAGTCTCTTTCTAACCCCCATACTTGTATACCCGGTCTTCCTGGCAAGATCCTCTAGTGTCACCCTGCCATCCAATTGGAGCTCTGAGATTATTCTCCTATCAACATCGTCCATTCTTATCCACTAGTTTATTTTTTAAACATAAAGTATTTAATATAGTTTACTATACAAGTTATATCTCAATGGGCTGGTGAAGAATTTGAGTGGCGAAAACGAGAATCTAGAAGATAAGAGGAAATTCATTGAGGAGCAGGAGCGGCTGCTGAAGGTTAGGATGGGGAAGATAAGGCACAAGGTTGCCGTTATAAGTGGTAAGGGTGGGGTTGGAAAGAGTACTGTAACGGCGAATCTTGCGGTAGCCTTCGCCATAAACGGTTATAGGGTTGGCATCCTAGACGCAGATATACATGGGCCAAGCATACCGAAAATGCTTGGGTTAAGTGGAAATAGGCTTGAGGTCGGCCCCCCAGGTGTCTTCCCAGCGATGGGGCCCTTTGGCATACGTGTTGTCTCGATGGATTTCCTCCTGCCAAATGAGGAGTCACCTGTAATATGGCGCGGCCCATTAAAGATGGCTGCTATACGCCAGTTCCTCTCAGATATTGTTTGGGGCGAACTTGATCTACTGCTGATAGATCTGCCTCCTGGAACCGGGGATGAGCCCATCAGCATTGCGCAGCTGCTGCCCGACATGGATGGCGTCATAATAGTTACAATTCCATCAGAGGTCTCGCAAACAGTTGTTAAGAAGGCAGTTAGCTTCGCCAGGACGCTTGGCCTGCCAGTTATAGGCGTTATTGAGAATATGAGCGGTTTCGTATGCCCAAACTGCGGGGCAAGGATAGACATATTTCAATCCGGCGGTGGAGAAAAAATGGCGAAGGAGATGAATATTCCATTTCTTGGGAGGATACCAATAGATCAGAGGATATGTGAGAACTCGGATAAAGGTAAGCCGTTCATCATCGAATATGGGGATTCACCCTCGTCAAAAGTCTTCATGGAGATCATCAAGAAAATCGAGGACTTTCTAAATCAAAGGGATGCAAAAAAGTCCCCCTAAGGGTGATAAGACGAAATAGGTGGATCTACGGATGGTTTATATGCGTTGGGGGTCAAGTCTTCTTTAACTTTAAGGGTCTGTCGCCGCAACTATCTCTTGAGTTTAATTAAATAGGCTAGGAAGAAGAGGGCTGTAGATATGAGCGCTATTGCTCCGCTTGTAGGAATGTTAAGCTGATATGAGAGGGCTATTCCAGCTATCCCTGATAGTAGCACCGTTATGAAGGATACCATAAACATTCCATTTATGCCCCGCGTCAGAATCCTTGATACTGTGGATGGAAGTGTAAGAAGCGCGACTGAAAGCAGCACTCCCACAGCTTTAACGATTACAGCGATCGCCACGGAGGTTGTCGCAAAAAGTAGCATATCATATAATTTAACCCTTAATCCAAGTGCCTCAGCAGCATCGGCGTCAAAACATACATAGATAAATTCTCTATAAAATGTCAGAGTGATTATAAATGTGATGGTTGAGGTTACGGCTAATCCTATTAGGTCTATGTCTGAGAGGAGCAGTATATCGCTTATCAAGTACCCATCTATAATTATTTTCTTCTCGATTGGTAGCCAGCCTCTTATGACCGCGTAAATGGTTACGCTTATAGCTAGCAAGGCGCTCAGCGTCATCCCGAGCGCTTGGGGACCGTTTCTTCCAGCGTAAGCCGTGAGAATTGCTGCTCCCACGCAAAACAATATGACTATGAGGAACGGGTCTATTGATGCTAGGAAAAGTGTTTGTAGCAAGACGCCCAAAGCCGCCCCGCCCAATGCGGCATGTGATATCTCGGGGGTTATGTATAATGAGCCCCTTAAAAGCATTATAACCGTTATCGGCGCGGAGAGCGTCATGAAGAACACGCCTATAATAGCCTTTAAAGTGAATGGGTCAAGCATGCTTGTCACCCAAAATAATTATTCGCTTTCCATTTCTCTCGATAGACCTTAAGTGTGGATAAATATGTCTTAGTTTCTCTTCATTTAGAACATCGCTTGGTTCGCCATACGCGTATACTCTTCTATTTAAAACTAAAATTTTATCAGCCACGCCTATTATTGGCTCGAGCTCATGCTCAACAGCTATGACCGTCCTCCCGCTATCCCTAAATATTCTAAGAGTTTCAAGAAGCTTCTCCTGGCTTTCTAGATCTAAGCCAGTGAAAACCTCATCTAAGAGCAGCAGTTGGGGATCGGATGCTAATGCCCTAGCTATTAGAACCCTCTTCTGCTGGCCCCAGCTCAGCTCATTGAAGAAGGAGTCCCATTTATCCTCCATATCCAGATACGCCAGTGCTTTCTTAGCAGCCTTAATATTCTCCTTGGAAACAGTTCTCGGCGGACCCCTCTTTAGCAATATGCCCATTAAAACAACCTCGCCGACAGTCAGCGGGGTCTCATGGGAGATCCTATCCTTCTGCGGGGCATATCCGATGAGTCTCCTAACCCTCACAAAATCTTTTAATGGATTAAAACCTAAAACTCTAATTTCTCCTCTAAATGGCTTAATTATCCCAAGAATGGTTTTCAGAAGGGTTGTTTTTCCAGCTCCATTCGGCCCGACGATCAGCAAAAAAGATGGTTTCTCAATTTTTAGGTTGATGTCCTCTAGCACAATTTGATTGTTTAGTTTAACAGAGACGCTGTTAACAGATATTATTGGCTCGCTCAAACTCTAATCCTTCTCCTAACTATGAATATTGTCTCAAAAGCGATCACGATTAAGAGGGCTGTAATTATGAAGAAATACGTGTCTGACCTGCTGGAGGCTGGTGAACGTACTGCGAGTAACGCGCTGTAAATTTGGCCAGCATTATAGTACATTACTGAGCTATATTTATCTAGGCCGAAGGATGAGACCGCGAGAACATACGCTATTGGGCAGCCAGTTTTCTCAGAGATCTCTTCAAGCGCCCGCTTAACATTCTCCATTAATATTGCCACATCGGAGACGATGATGCATGCGTATTCTCTTGGTCTTTCATAGATGCCTCTGAGGGTTTCTGGATGCAGAACTTCCCCCTCACCTATAAGAGCTGAGCTAACTTTTAGGCCAACGGCTTCGGCGACATATTGCTCGGCATAGAAGCCTATCGCAACACTCCTATCACGCGCATTATATCTATTCGACAGGCCGCTGAGAAAATCTTTAAGGCTGAGCACTTCCCTCTCAAACTTCTCATAATTCTCTATGATCCTCTGGGAGAGATCAGGTCTTATCTTCAAGATCCTCTCTTTCACTTCCCTAGCTATTAGGAGGGCGTTGTCCGGGAGGAGCCAGAAGCCATGAAGATTCTTTTCCCCATCAAGGTCTAATATTCTGATTCCATTCAACTTCAATAGGTTTATGGATATTGAGCTGGCGCTAACACCCTTAACTTTAGCAGTTTCCTCGATTAGCTTCTCCTCCCACTCCATATGCCCGGTTACAACAATTAGATCGGATTCGCTCACATAACTAATGGCATTTGGAGTCAACGTGAAGCTATGTGGCTCAGCATCCTCTGAGACGATCGAATAGACTTCTCCAACCCCACTGAGTATTGGAGAAATTATTGTTTTTAGAATCTCTATTGAGACTATTATTCTCATAGGCCTATTATTCTGTTCAGTAAAGGCGATAGACGCGTCTATTTCCGTCATAAATGCCAGAATCATAATAATCATGGCAATTATCACTGTTTCTCTGTGCAGCATAAAACCCCCATGGGGATATCTTTGTTATGAGGGCACTTCTTTGGATGCCCAAGAATCCTGCACATGGAATCGACTATTTTGTCAGAGAGGTGTAGCTCAACCCTGCGCGCGCACTCGCAGGCTTCCTCAAGGCTGACCGAGAGCAATTTATGCGCATATGTCTCGAAGACCCTATGGTTCCTAATGATTCTGCTAACCTCTTTAAGGCCGAGCTCTGTGAGCCTTACGCCCCTCCATGGTTCCCTCATAACCATGCCCTTTTCAGAGAGCTTCTTTAGGGTCTCGCTTGCAGTTGCGCATGAGACGCCTAGACTATTCGCTATATCAAGGCTGCCCACGGAACCTTTTTCTAAGAGTATGTTGAAGGCGGCCTTAAGATACTCGACTTCTCTTCTAGTTAATCCCTTACCCAAGTACTAACCTCCAAATTTAGGCATATCCTAAATTAGGGAGTACCTAAACTTAAACCTTATGATCCCGCTCAGCTCATTAATGAAAAGATTTATTAGGGTCTAGTGTTATTTTTTAAGAAAAAAGTAATACGGCGAGAATAAATGCTCGATTACACCTTGGTTAAAAAGGCTGAGGAGCTTCACGGCCATATATGTCCTTTCCTAATTTTGGGTTTGAGGGCTTCTGAGATCGCTATGCAGAGGCTTGGTGTTAGAAAGGCTGGTGTTGAGGAGACTATCGGCGAGGAAATTCTAGCGATAATCGAATGCAACAATTGCTTTGCTGATGGCGTTCAGGTTGCAACCGGATGCACTCTTGGAAACAATAGCCTAGTTTACCTAGATGTTGGGAAGAATGCCGTCACATTGGTTAGGAGAGGTGAATGGAAGGGCGTTAGAGTCTATGTTGACTCAGAGAAAATTAGGGAGAGGTACTTCGGCGTCTACGGCAAGATTGTTCTAGAAGAGCAGGCTGGCAGGAAAATCGGCATGGACTTCA
>JAWBXL010000062.1:0-7864 GCA_038867895.1 Bathyarchaeia archaeon
AGCCGTCATTGGGTAAAACCAAGCTCTTAGAGGTCCGCCTGCAGTATCAAGAGTGACTTCTGAAGTATTTTCAGGGGGCCAGAGACCAAGTCTAGTAGCCAGGTTTATTGGAATTAGAAGTTGGGGTGTAGGGGCTTCATAGCCGCTATTAAGGAGGGCTATAGCTTCAACTATTTTCTCACCAACTACAATTTTAAGTCTCAGCCTTACTGCCATTAACAGGCACCCTAATTCTGCCAACCCGTCCAATACGTTTAAAGAGGATTCGTCCAACTCGAATTTTCTCTTCAGATGGCAAGCTTTACACCACAATGAAAAGAGATTATCGCCCTTATATACTTTTGTAAGGGCTATAAAACTCTAAATGTAAAATTATTAAGAGTAGACATATTGAAATAGGGAGGTAATTATGTTGGATGAACCTAAACGTCCACGCGATCCTTTTTGGCATTTTTATGATCCGCTGAGACCATTTAGTATACCGCAGATGATTTATCAAGGGAGAGGATGTATTCAGAGAATTCCTGAAATTCTAAAACTTGAAGGTTGGAAAAGAGCTATGCTAGTTATTGATCCTGGCGTGTTAAAGACTAGTGCAGGTAAGCTTTTTGAAAGCATGCTAAATGAAAGCGGAATTGAGTTCTGCACTTTCTCTGAGATTCAACCAAACCCGAGAGAGAAGGATATTGAAGAAAAGGGCATTGCAATTGGGGCTAACACAAATCGAACTCTAAAAGAGATTGCAGGGGATTTAATTAGTATTGGTCCCCACACGCCGCTGCCATATAAGACCTATCCAATAATTGCGGTACCTACAACCGCTGGCACGGGAAGCGAAGTTATTCGTAATGCTGTATTTACTGACCCTGATGGTTATAAGCGTGTTCTTATACATGACAGTATTCTCCCTAGATACGCGTTTTGTGATCCTGCCCTATTGGCGACCCTACCGCCACGTGTTGCAGCCTCTTCCGGCATGGACGCGCTGGTGCAAGCTATAGAGGCTTACGTAAGCCTCGCAGCAAATGATTTTTCTGAAACTATGAGTCTTAGAGCTATCGAATTAATTGGACCAAACATAGTTCCATATTATCACAACAGGGCTATACCTGAATATGCGGATGCTATGAGTAAAGGCTGTGTATATCAAGGTATTGCATGGAATAATTCGTTTATTGCTCAGATTCATGCGTGCAATCATCCGATAACCGAGATTTTGAACGTGTCTCATGGTGAGGCATGCGCTATTCTACTACCGTGGTTTGTAGAGTGGAACGGAGTTGTTTGTAAAGAGAAATTCCGTAAAGTGCACAATTTAATGTTCCCAGATAATCCCTTGCCGAAGGAGACTTTTAAGCCCAGAATGCTTGCCGAAAAAATCATCGATCTTAATCGTCAACTTAATATACTGGACGGCAAAACATTAGCTGACCTCGGTTGCACGGAGAAGGCAATAGATGAAATAATTAACAGGCAGTTTGTGCGGCGGGAGAACCTTTACACATTTCCTCGCACAACAACTAAAGAGCAGCTGAAAGAGGCGTTAATACGCATAATGAACAATGGATATGGTGAATATCTCTAAGGAGGTATTGAGCATACAATGATATCAGAATACTCTGGTAAAATTCTTTTGGTAGACATATCAAACCAAGACTTAAAAATTATAGATACTGGAGAGAAGTTGCTTAGAAACTTTATTGGCGGTAAAGGTCTCGCTACGAAATTCTTTTATGATATGACATCGCCCATGGTAGATCCTTTAGGTCTAGGCAACAACATAGTTTTTATGACCGGGCCCCTTACAGGGATAGCTCCCTTCTCCTCAAGACACTCTACGGTCGCAAAGTCGCCGCTAACAGGCTTATGGGCTTCTTCAGATACTGGCGGAACTGGGGTCAAGAGCTAAAATTTGCAGGTTATGATGGAATAATCGCTTTAGGGAGATCACATGAACCAGTTTATCTCTGGATTTGTGAAGGCAATGTGGAGATTAGAAAGGGCTAATCATGTTTGGGGTAAGGATACCTATGAGACTGATGAGATTCTTCGAGGGGAGACTGACAATAAGGCTGTTGTGGCTTGTATTGGACCTGCTGGTGAAAGATTAGTAAAACTTGCTTCCATAGTTACAGAGGGGAGACACGCGAGGATTGCGGGGCGCGCTGGGCTAGGCGCAGTTATGGGATCGAAAAATCTTAAGGCGATTGTTGTTAGAGGAACGAAAGAACCCAACGTACTGAACGAGGAGCTGTTAGAGAGATCAGTTAAGGAAGTTTTCTCTCAAATTGTAGATAACCGGTAAGAAATCGGCTCCTTAAATATGGAACCTCTGGAGTTGTTGAAGTAGCTGAAGCGCTTGGAGACTTACCAATTAAAAACTGGCGTTTAAGAGGATGGAAAAAGGCTGCAAACATATCTGGTCAGACCATAGCTAACACTATATTAATTGACAGGTATTATTGTGGAAAATGTATTATCGGCTGTGGACGTGTTGTTAAGATATCCGGCGGAAGGTATGGCGATGTTTACGGCGCCGGACCAGAATATGAGAGTATTGCAGCGCTAGGCTCTCTCTGCTTAGTTGATGACCTTGAAGCAATCGCTAAGGCAAATGAACTCTGCAATCGCTATGGGATAGATACAATTTCTATGGGGAGCGCTGCGGCTTTTGCCATGGAATGTTTTGAGAAAAAATTGATTTCGAGTAAAGATGTTGGATTTGCCATAGAATGGGGTGATGGAAGGACTCTCATCGAATTAATTAAATTAACTTGTGAGAGGAGAGGAATCGGCGCGGTTCTTGCTGAAGGTGTAAGGGTCGCCGCACAAAGGATTGGGGGTATAGCAGAAGAGTTTGCTATGCATGTAAAAGGTCTGGAGTTCCCAATGCATGATCCAAGGTGCTACACAAGTTTAGCTGTGGGTTACGCTACAGCTAATAGAGGGGCCTGCCATTTAGAAGCTTTTAGCCATGATGTTGAACGCTTCGTAACTATATCTGAGCTTGGGTATGAAAAACCCCTTGATCCAAGAGTTTCAGAAGGAAAGGGTGAGCTGGTGGCAAAGATGCAAGACTTAATGTGCGTTTTAGACTCACTACCTATATGTAAATTTGCCTGCATACTTGTGGGGATCCCGTTAACGAGGCTAGTTGACTGGCTCAACTTGACAAGCGGGTGGGAATTAAAGTTGCAGGATCTCTTAACTGTAGGTGAAAGAATTTTTAATTTAGCCAGACTTTATAATGTTCATTGTGGGATAAGCAGAAAAGATGATACTTTGCCAGCTAGGATTCTATCGAATCCTGGAGATGATAGAAGCAAAGCTGCAAATCTACCTCACTTGGGTAAAATGTTAAGTGAATATTATGAGGCGAGAGGATGGAGCGAAGATGGCATACCAACCGTAGAAAAGCTGGGAAAGCTAGGCATTCAAGTAAACTTACCGCAACACCTGACTAGACACTTGAATGCAGGCGCGGCTAAAGGTTAAAGATAACTCTATTTTTCCAGAGAAAAACCTTATATCTTCAGGCTACTATTATAATCATTCAAATATTAAGGTTAGACAAAACTAATAATATTAAGTGTTGTTTTTAATATTTTGTGTAAAGAATTGCTCTTTGTTGTAATAGAATTCTTTGAAGCTCTGAAACATTCTCTTCTAATTCACGTGGCGTTATATTTCTTTTGGCGCAGATTGCTGCCGCTACACCTGCCGCTTGCCCAGTTATGATATTTTCTGGCAGAAGATCTCTTTTGAAATCTGGCGTCGTGGATATTAATTTTCCTGCTAATAAAAGGTTTTCAACATTTTTTGGAACTAAGCACCTATATGGTATATCATATGAGCCTCCGTTCTTCGGCGCCACCCTTTTTATGGATGGATCAATGTTCATTGACTCAGCTGGAAATCTACATGAATGGAATGGCCCGCCTATTAATGCATGCATAGCACTCTTTGCCACCACGTCTGGGAATTTTCTTGCTTCAGCCACATCATCACTTGTCAACTGATAGTCTCCAATAAAGTGCCTTCCCTCCCTTCCCCTTATAGCGAATAGAACTTTTGTACAATAAGCATTCTTGAAGCCTGGCAGATACTTTTTTACGGCTTTTATAGCCATCGCCACCTGCTTTCTACATTCTATTTCAGCCATAGTTAATTCCCTCGCATCCGTGACGTCGCAGTCCTCGGCTTGAGCCGTATGCTGAAATACTGGCTGAAAATGTCCATCCCTAAAGGTGAAGAAGAATCCAAAATCTGAGCCGCGTGGGGGCAGATCACCGTTTTTTACAGCCTCCTCGGAGAGAGCATAGAAGTTAACGCTTCCAAGTATTCCCCTCCACGCTAAATCCAGTATGCTCTCCGCCTTCATTAGCGCATCTATTATTTTCTTTCTCCGCATCTCAACGAAAGGGTTAACTTTCCAAACGGGTTTAGAGGGGAAACGAACAAGCTCGTCCGGGTTTTCCTTAAAGTACTTTGTTACTTCCTTCCAGTCAACACCGTCCATGTGAAAGGCAACTGAGGGCGGGTCGATCTCTTCCTTTGTTCTATCTATCGTCATAAATGGTACGCCGGCTCTGACAGCTATATCACCCTCGCCAGTTGCATCAATAATTACTTTGCCGAGTATCATCATTCTCCCACTAATGTTCTCAACAATAACCCCCCTAACGTAATCGCCATCTTTTACGACATCTACTGCAAGGGTATGCAGCACGTGTACCCCACTCTCATCAAGCATTTGGACGAGTAGAAGCCCGGCCCAATCAGGGTCAATAAAAGCGAAGCTCTCAAAGTAGCGATCTTCTGGGGCTGGATATGGTGTAGCTTTTCCATCTCTTTCCAATCTATGATGAAGCTCCTCCACAAAACCAGCTATAATTTGTTCGCCATGATTGTTCCATAAATGCGAGAAGGCCCAACCTGGCGGCCCTGAAACGTTTATCATACCGCCTACTGTACCAAAGCGTTCAATTAAAAGCGTTTTAGCTCCAGCTCTGGCAGCGGAGATCGCAGCAGCACAGCCCGAAGCCCCGCCACCAACAACCACCACATCAAACTCGCCATATAACTCCATCAATCTCTATACACCTCCAAAAAAGTAGTTTTTACGGAAATACATATATGATTTTTCGGACCATTAACTGAAATTTTTCCGGGGTTATTAAACATACTTTTCTTGGCAGCCAAGGAATGAAATTAAGTGTGTAGATAAAGGTTGATTTCAACTTAGGCATATAATGGCCTTCTAATCTTTAACGGCACAATGTCCACTCGATATTTTTATGCGTATCAGCCTTTGATTGATGTAAACGAGCCAGTCACTCATATAGGAGTTTTTCAGGGTTTTTCTTAACCATGACTTCTATATCGCTTGGACTTAGCCCTTTTTCAAGTAGAGAGCAAATATACACTCTCAATCCCTCTACTGGCGATGGATTATGAACTTGACCCAGATCCGTCGATATTATGCATCTTTCTGGCTCAGCCTCCTTTATACATTGAACCACCTCATCAATGGATACACTTAGCCACATTGGTGTGAGCGCGCTAAAGCAGTGTTCCAGGTAGGCTCCTTCTCTAGCCAACTCTATTTGAATTTTTCTTGGCATATTAGGAATAGTCATATAGGGATGTGTTATCACGATTTTCTTCACACCGTAATTCTTCGCTTCCTTAACCAAGATCCTCGACTCTTCCACCGAGAGATGTGATGTGGCAAGAATGGCGTTAAAGTCTGCGATTAAGCCTAATATCTCGATCACTTCAGGCAAAAGTTCATTCTTCTCATTCAAGATACGAATCCCCTTCGGTGGGAGTCGCGTGGCTTCTTTGGCGAAAGTGCCATAAGTGGTTGCATGATGTTCCCTTAGCCATTTTAAGTGAGCTTCAGAAAATAGCGAGGGCATCCAAACTACCTTGCCTCCAAATCTAAGGCAAGCTTCAACAGCATAAGGATTTAATCCGCCTACATGAGGATTTAACACTATTCCACCAAAGGCATCTATTCCTTGAATATTTTTCCTTATGAAGAGCATTCGATCCGCATTAGGTGCATAATGTGACTTAAAAACAATGGCTCGCATACCAAACTTCCGAGCTTCGATACAAACCTCCATTTCATCAAGCAAACGAGGATGTAGATCCGGAGCTGCATGTACATGCATGTCAATTGCCCCTTTTAACAAATCTAGATCCTTTCTCTGCAAAGTCACGTTAATTCGCCCTTAACCAACTCTATAGATCTGATTTGAGAAACAAAATGTTTTAAATATTTCGCTTGGATTATTGGTTGGCAGGTTATGGTCGGCAGTTATCTTTTGGGCGGGTAATACTATAAACCAGAGCTAAGACCTTATATAACAACGCCTTGTCTGATAAGCCGCTCTTGTAGTTTCCTAACATTAATTTTTCTCGGCGGTATGTTCCCCTCAACTGCTTCAGCTGCGGCGGCTCCAGCGCCCTCTCCAGTTGCAAAACATGGGCATATCATACGTATACCTGCCTGTGCCTCATGAGTTGATGATATGCATCTACCAGCAACCAGAAGATTCTCTATTTTCTTTGGCACCAAGCATCTATATGGAATATCAAAAAATGGGTTTCTTGCCACAACATCATAGAAACGTTTTCCTTCAAGAATATCTTGCTTCGTTAAGATGTATTCGCCCTCCACCCTTCTGCTCTCTCTAGTCCCGATTTGCGGCGATGTATCAATCAGAATGGCTGACTCAAATCCAGGTATATTCTTTTTGAAAAAGTCAACTGCCGCCATAACTTTTCTTCTGCCCTCAATTTCCGTCCTCGTAAGATCCTCAACTTTTGTGGCGCTTAATCCCCTTAAATGTTGAAAGAATAGAACAACTCCTTTAATGGTTGTTGGAAACCAAACTAAACCATAATTTTCCTTTTTCATATGCTCATTTATTAGTTCAATATATTTTTCTGGGTTCTCTTCCCTAAACTTTAAGGCTCTTTCAACCTCAACATTTATTAATCTATAACTTAGACTGAGACCTGTTGGATGCATATCTTCTTGGAAGGGCACACCAGCTCTCACAAAAACATCCCCATCCCCTGTTGCATCTATTGTAACCTTAGATAATATAGCCTTTCTCCCCTCTTTATTTTCTATTATAATTCCCACTACACTATTATCCACTGTTATAGCATCTACAAAAGTGCAGTTAAGCATGAGTTTCACTCCAGCCTCAGCTATCATCTCATTAAATACGAACTTTAACATCTCTGGGTCAAAGGGAGGCGAGTAACCACCACTAAGCCCAAACCCCTCAATCCATGTAGGGGTTTCCGGTCCAAGAATCCAAGGTTTTTTCCTCGGCGGTAAAATAATCCCATTGGGAAGTTTAGCTAGACGCTCAACGGTTTCTTTTAATATTCCATATTCATATCTATCATATTCAATTAAGAGTAGAACTAAACCGCCTGTCATCATGCCGCCCAAGTAAGGATACCGCTCAATAAGCGCCGTTTTAATTCCATTACGAGCTGCTGAGAGGGCTGCAGATACCCCAGAAGATCCCCCACCTACAACGACAACATCAACATCTCCAATAACCTTGATACGTCTACTACCAGATTCAATTACCTCACTACGATCTCTCGAAATCTTTATCTCCAAGGTAGCGCCCCCAATATTCTGATACCTTGCGGTCCTCTTACATATTCTGAGGCTTTAAGCGTTTATTGTTTTCATGAATTATTCTCTTTATTTTCGTCTTTTTTGATAACTTCGACAATTCCCTCGTCAGCTTTTACTATAACCCAATCACCAGTATCTATAAGTTTGCTTGGATCCTGCTCGCTATCCCCTATGGTGGGCTTATTCAGG
>JAWBXL010000063.1:0-7813 GCA_038867895.1 Bathyarchaeia archaeon
CGAAGCCATTGGCGGGAAGGCAACTCACCCAGTCTCAGGATTGCCGGGCGGCCTATCAAAACCCCTGAGTGAAGAAAAAAGGCAAGAAATTGAGAAAATGGTTGAATCCTCAGTTAAATTTGCACAATTTACATTAGAAATCTTCCATAAAATTGTTTTAGAAAACACGGAGTATGTGGATTTAATAAAAAGTGACATTTATTCTCTGAGAACCTATTATATGGGATTAGTTGACGATAAGAATAGGCTAAACTTTTATGATGGAAAAATAAGGGTTGTGGACCCAGCTGGAAAAGAATTCGCGAGGTTTGATGCAAAAGATTACTTGGATCACATAGCAGAGCGCGTTGAAGAGTGGACTTACGTTAAACTTCCATATTTAAAAAAGATTGGCTGGAAGGGTTTTGTTGATGGACCTGACAGCGGAATATATCGGGTTGGCCCCCTTGCTAGGCTAAATGTTTCAGAGGGATTGGCAACCCCGCTTGCCAATGAAGAATATAAGACAATGTATAAGACGCTGGGCGGGAGACCAGTACACTCAACATTAGCCTTTCACTGGGCTAGGCTCATCGAGCTACTCTACGCGGCTGAGAGGGCTCTTGAGCTCGTGAGGGACCCTGAAATAACGAGTAAAAATGTACGTAACATGCCCGGCGAGCCCGATGAAGGTGTGGGCGTTGTTGAGGCTGCGAGGGGAACACTAATACACCATTATGTTCTAGATAAAAATGCGCTGGTTAAAGATGTTAATCTGATTGTTGCAACGGTTAATAACGCGCCATCAATAAATATATCAATACGAAACGCGGCTAAAGGTTTAATTCGTGGAGAACATATTGAAGAAGGTCTACTTAACATGGTTGAGATGGCTTTTAGGGCGTATGATCCATGCTTTGGATGTGCAACACACTTTGCTTTTGGGCAGATGCCCATGACAATAGAAATTTATGACAGCAAAAAAAGAATTATTAAAAGAATACAGCGTTAACATTTTATTTCCCTTTATTTTTCCCCATGAAGACAAAAAGTATCGCGAGAAAGGAATTGAGAGAGTGGCTTTTAGGAGCGGAAAGAATAGTTATTATCGGTGTTGGAAACCCAATTTTTATGGATGACTCTCTTGGAATAAAATTGGTTCAAGATTTACAGGGCAGGGTTCCAAATAATGTTCTATTAATCGAGTGTGAAACTACCCCAGAAAATTATCTACAGGAGATAATAGATTTTAAACCGACACACATTCTAATAGTCGACGCAGCCCTGTTGGATCTTAAACCCGGAGAGATAGCTCTCTCGGAGCCAGAAGACTTGAAGGCAAACAATATATTCTCGACGCATTTTCTACCCATAAGGCTCTTCTGTGAATACATTACAAAGGCATCTGAAGCGAAAATAAAGCTTCTTTTAATCCAACCTAAACAGATAGACCTTGGGGAAGAATTATCCCCCGAAGTTCTCTCATCAAAAGAAAAAATTGTGAAACTTCTACTTTCTGCTCTCTCGATGAAGAAACCCCACTGATCTCTCTTCAAAGTTTTTATTACATTAGGTTTCTGGATTATTGAGATTTTTATCTTTGATTTTGAATTTAGGATTTAAAATTAAGTTGAGATGCAAATCATGAAAGGATGGGCTTTTCTATAGTTATTTCTAGAGTCCAACTACCATTATTTATGTGAATTTTGTTTGCATCAATAGTTCTCTCAGGAATCTTAATTTTCAGACATTTACCTATCATTATTTCCGTGAAATCGAGGTTTGAGTTAAGCACCACATCATTGTTGGAAAGAGGCTGCATTAAAGCTAATATTTTAATCTGCTTTTCATCTTCAAAAAAGTCTATTAAGGGCTCCCTCCCCTCAATATCCCCCTTACAAATCTCAATCACAGCCTTTTTCCTTAGAAGTCTCTCAATGGGTTCTGGCTCCTTATACGATTTTTTCACACCACTTATTTTATCAGCCAAAACCCTACAGAAGACTTCTATATTCATTAATACTTCCTCAAAATCTCTATTCATTTTCATAACTCTCCTCATTAATTACTCTATTTATCTCTATATATTATTTTTTCTATGCTAAATTTAAATTAAAAATAATGTAAAAAACTTATATAATGTTACAGAGTTCTGCCAAAAATAGGGTTCTAACAATAGTGTTTTCTTCTCTTAAAAGAACTCATGTTTCCCTGAAATTTTAATGTCGATATTCTAAATCCAGTTTCAAAAATGCTTATCCTTGCACACTATCTGAGAGTTATAGCAGCAATTACAGACTGAGAGATCAATTATGAACACTTTCGTTTTTGGTACTTACATATGATTCATAACATAAGCCAGCATCCTTATAATATATCCTTTGGAGAGTCTCGGGATACTTCTTCTTTAGCTCATTTAAATCTACTTTTTCAACTTTCACAAGATACCCGCTGACAACCATGCCCGCGGCATTTTTAGATGTTGTCTTATCTGGAGCTATAAGATCGATAGCTCCTCCTCTATCAATTCTATCTTCTAATGATATTATGTCCGCTCTCGCTCCGTGATCGATATATACTACACCGGGCATTATTCGGTTAGTCACATATGCTCCGCCTAATACGGAGCCTCTCTCATTATATATTTTGACGATGTCCCCCGTTTTTACTCCAAGTTTTTCTGCATCAATTGGGTTTATCCAGACAGGTTCATAGAGATATCCATCTGAACCCCTGATCTTACATGTAGGTATTTCTCTAAGCCATACTGCATCATCAAGTTGGGCATGCATCCTCCATCTAGGATGGTTTGAAACCAATAGGAAGGGATATTTCTCTGCTCTTGGATGCTGCAGGCTTTCTTGGTGCGACTCTCCATATGGGATATATCGAGGCATAGGGGGGCGTTCATTATCATCCGGGAAGTGTTTGGCTAGCCTTTCAGAATAGAACTCAATCTTACCGGAGGGCGTTTGCAATGGATATTTCTCCGGGTCCTCGTAGAACTCTCTTAGCCCAGGCTTATACTTTTTCCATTCAGGATCTGTAGGCACAAGCCAGTATCCCCTTTCCTTAAGTTCCTCAAAGCTAATATATTGCGCGGCTCCGGAAATCTCAAAGGCCTCTCTTATGGCATCCTCTGTGGTTTTTCCCTCAGTAAGCTTCTCATATAAGCCCTTAAACTCCTCAGGATACTTCTCCTCAAGCTTTTTAGCTATCATAAGTATGATTTCCCGGTCGCTTTTTGATTCCCCGATAGGCTCTATACACTTCCCCTCATAAACAACTGCGAAATGTTGCTTAGTGGACCATGCAGACCCTATTATCCCTATATCCTCCTCCTCAAATTTCGTTGTTACAGGTAAGATTATATCTGCAAAGAGGCAATCGTTTTCAAGCCATGGATGCTGAGCTAAAATAAACTCGATCTTCGGGCTCCTATAAGCCTCTATAATCTTGTATCCTCTATTCCAACATGTTATTAAGCATCCGTCCTCGTTCCATATCATGTGAACTTCGGGCAAGCCATCCGCGGGATACTTATACTTTATGAACTGTTCCTCAACTGGCATTCGAGATTGACAAATCCCATAAAAGCTAATAGGCGGGTTAAGAATTGCCTCATGAACCAAAGTTTTTGGAACAAATTGCTTTAAAACCTCTTTATACCACTCTTTAAGTTTCTCATAGGGAAGGAACCAGAGACGGGAGTAAACCCCTCCCAAAACTGAGCTGTAAATGAAAGGTGCAAACAAGGGCTTGGGGAAGGGCGTATCTGTACTACAACAAGAACTATTATGGAGCTGGTGAACTCCGGGCTTTCCAATGCCCTGCATGGCAAGCAACGCGACTTCTAACCTAGCAGGCTCCGTAGCATATGGTCCTCTAATGTAGGGTCCTCCGAAAACATGTATAATTGAGGTAGGCCTAGACGCCCAAAGCCTCGCAAGAGCCTTTATTATTCTAGCCGGGACTCCCGTTATTTCCTCAGCCCATTTAGGCGTTTTTGGTATGCCATCCTCTTTTCCTAGAACGTAATCCCTGAACTTTTCGAAACCTACGGTATGCGTAGCCACATAATTCTTATCATATGTTTCCTCACTAATCCAAACGTAGGCTATCGCAAGCTGTAGGGCAGCATCCGTATTAGGCCTTATTGGAATCCACTTATTGGCATGGACTGCTGCCGCATAATTTAAGTCTGGACAAATAAATATCTGCTTTATGCCGACATCTCTAAACCAGAACCCCCAAACGCTGAACCCTTGATCGCCAAACCCCCAAGTAGTGGTTTCATAATCGCATCCCCAGCATAAGAGAACCTCCGTGTTCTCTAGAATGTCGAGCAAAACGTTGCGTTGTGGTCGCTGCAAGCCGTCCGGCTCCATTCCCCACATGTGCTTCGCGCCCCACCACCAACCCTCCCAGCTATCAGGATTCCTAACAGACCATGTGCATCCACCTAGAAGCACTAGAAGTTCTGTTATTGTTCCATGCATCCCCTGCACGAATTTCGTCTGCTGATGCCCATCAGCAAGGGCTAATATCGCATATGTTGAGCCATATTTATCCTTTATCCTTTTTATCTCATCTGCAATTATATCTAAAGCTTCATCCCAAGATATTCTAATATAACCTGATTTTCCTCTATTTTCAGGATGCCTTTCTCCCTTTGGATCCCAATCCGCTCTCTTTAAAGGATACCTAACCCTATTAGGAGAATAAACACGGTTCTTATAAACTAGAGCGAAAGGAGGCACAAGCTCCCTCATCTTCGACTCGAACGTTTTTCCGCGGGCATCAACCTTCCATCGCACATTTTCGAGTTCTTCAGAAGTATACTTCTCATTGTAGTGCACTGGTCTAATCCTCAGTATCCTCCCATCCTTAACATCAACCCTTACAAGGCTACCTCCTTGGGCCACGCCACATAGCCCGAGGAGCTTATAATACGATTTTACCTCAGACTTTTCTCTATCCTTTATGGGAATAGGTTTAAGTAGCGTCTCCTCCGTGAATTCCTCAAAGGATGCGCCATTAAAGCAGACGTTAGTTAGATTGATCAATTTATCCACGGTATTTTTTTCAGATTTCACAAACTCTTCGGTAATGCGGGCTACAATCTTATAAAAATCGGTTCCAGCTTTCTCTAAAATATTTTTAGTGAGCTTCGGAACCCAAGCTAAAAGATGACTGTGGAAAAAATTTTTCTGAAGCTCTAAATATTTCTTTCCTTCATCTTCTCTTCCTGTTGCAAAGGCTTCAATGCTTCTTCGGCATAAATAAGCCATGAACTGAAGCTCAACGGCAATGTGGTCTTCAGGTTCACTATAATCCTCACTCTTTTGCACATCCACACTTCTATAAACGTTTAAAACCTCATCTCTAGGCTCCTGGACAATAAAAGAATCATCGCTTAAATATGAGGATTCGGAGGGGTGAGGAAGTCTTCCAACACCTAGAAATAGATAAGCATAGTCTTCAGCCAATTTTAGCATATTCCGCTCTATATCGTCCATCAACATCTTTGCGTGCTCTTTTAAATCATTAAAAGCTTCAACAACATTCCGGTATTCATCCCTGATAAGATCTCCTAACCCTCTAAGATGTTCTATGGAACTATTCTCACCAACCATCCCCTTCAAAAGAGTTTCACTTATCTCTCTCTCATAAACTCTAGATAAGAAATTATATATGCTCCATCGACCTCTCATAAAATCAATCAGTTGTGGCATAAAAGATCTCCCATCAAAACCCATTTGACTGAAGATAATACTTAAAACTTTTGATTTTTTGGGTTTGGCATGCATCTGCAAGCCGAATCCGCATAATGACTAAAGCTGGTGTAACTTGTTCATTTGGATAGAATTTCACGTGTTCATACCATGTAAATCAAATTCGACTATTGCAAAACGTTTCTAACAGCCTTTTAGGATCTAAACTCTACATTGTTTAATAAAAGATGTAACATTTGGGGGGAGGTAGGAGCGGTGGGGGTGGTGGGGGTGGCAATGGCTCGACCTTAGAGGGAATTGCCCTACGCTTTCTCAGGTAGAGGGTTAATAGTAGGGCTATTAGGAGTAGTCCTGCAGCAGTTGCTACAAAGACCA
Organism: Bathyarchaeia archaeon; assembly: GCA_038867895.1. GTDB lineage: Archaea > Thermoproteota > Bathyarchaeia > Bathyarchaeales > DTEX01 > DTEX01. Next base: position 6,090 of record JAWBXL010000063.1, read on the forward strand.
TGTAATTTTGCGGGCTCAGCTGTGGAGGCGTGTCTCCCCCCGCGCCAAAGCGTATTTCCACGTAGTGTTTTGTATGCTCGTATGTGAAGTCTATATTTATGTTGTCGGCGACCTCGCTTTTATTGAATAGTACTGGTTTGCCGTCAAACAGCACCTCCACCTCCCTGCTTACGATGCTTTTTGGAATATTAATGTTGACGAAGCCCCTTGTTCCACTTTTCCCTTGAACATAGAAGGAAAGGACTTTGTTCTCTAAATTACATTTGAAGTTTGATATTGCTGAGTTAGAGGTGAGCGTAATAACCCATTCCCGAACGGTATAGTCGATAGTTATTGGGGGGAGATTGCTAAATGGCTCCATTAGGGGGTATCTATCAACAGCCTTCCCACCTATCAAGTAAGGTTTATCGCCTATACCATCGGCTCCCGGCTGATTTTGGTTTTCTCCACTCTTCTCGTCCACGCCAACATAATTACTCCAATAGTTTCCTCCAGTGGGAAGATCCATGCTCCAAACGCATTGAGGCGGCTCACCATGTGTTTGCCCATTCTCTATGAAGTTATTGTTGAAGATGTATATGGTTACGTGATGTAGATTGTCATCCTCTATGAAGATACTGACATTGTTCATTATAAAGTTATTATGGGAAATCGTGGAGCTATTTTCTGTGATCGTATAATCTGTATTTAGTTTCGCCGCTATATAGATGCCAAAATCATTCTTAACGAGATTATTTCTTCTGATCATATAGCCCCTCTTCTCCTCCATGAGGATGCCCTTGTGACAATATGTTATGTTATTGCCATTCAGGGAGCCCAAGTAGGGGTTACTCGGACCAGTTATAATTATGCCGCATGTACAGTTTATTACATTATTTCTGTGGATAGCGCTCCGTATAAGTCCAGTTATGCCATAGTTACAATTCATTACGTTATTCTCTTCAATTATTCCCCCTCCAAATATGCCATAAGTACAGTCTCCTAAATTATTCTTTATGACCTTTAGCTCGTCGGCTTCCTTAGGCGCGGTTATACCATATTCACAATCTCCTATATCATTTCTTTCGATGATACCCCAATTGGATCTAGTGGTTATGCCGTAAGTACACTTCACTATTTTATTCTCTTTAATATACTCCCCTCCAGTTATGCCATATGTGCATCTCGTTAAGTTGTTTCCGTAGATGGTGTTTCTTTGATCTGCATTTCCAGCATCTATGCCATATACACAGTCCCTTATATCATTCCCGCCGACGCTGGCGGCTAAACTTGTTTTCTCATCTGCAGCTATACCATATGTGCATCCCATTACATTATTTCCCTCGATACGACTGTGATAACCTATGGTTATGCCATATGCGCATCTAATCACGTTGTTTTTGTTAATGGTGATGAACTGACCGGGCGCAGATATGCCGTAGATGCAGTTCGCTACATCATTTTTCTCGATAATACTCTGATCATATCCAGCCATGCCGTACGTACATTTCATCACATTATTCCTGCTGGCTGTAATTCGACCAGTTATAATTATGCCGCATGTACAGTTTAAAACTTCATTTTCAGAAATATTGCGTTTTCTTGCCGCTTCCTCATCCTCTGACGAGTAAATTGCGGACCAGCTTCCCGCCCGTATGCCAGTTTCTGTACAATTGATTACGCGGTTGTGTAAAATCTGGAGTGAGTATCTTCCAACCCATACATTTATGCCCGAATAACAGTTT
>JAWBXL010000064.1:0-7719 GCA_038867895.1 Bathyarchaeia archaeon
CTTAAGAAAGAAAATTAGTTAACACGGTAAGCTTCGCCTGATGAGAATGAGCCTGCTTCGCTTGTTCCATGCACCGCTCAATAATGGACTTAAATTGAATGGTGGACAAGTCAAATACCACCATGAAATATGACCGCTGGGTAGAGATTTAGTGTAGCATATATGCGCGCCTGTGCAATCTTAAGAATAGTCAAGTCTAAATAGTAAAGGAAGCGTATAAAACGGTTTATATACCAATCCATCAAACTTGAAGCCTCACTAGGAGGGAAGCATAGAGTCAACTTCAGCCTCTCTCTTAGCCGCTAATGCTTCGGCAATCTCAAGCCCAGCATCAGTTAGCCTATAGTACTCTGCATCTACTCTCTCAACAGATATTAAGCCCTTACCTAGAGGACTAGCGACTCCTTTATGGATGGCAAAATATATTCTACCCGAGGACTCAACAAGCTTATACTTAATCAGTGGACTAAGCGTGAATACACACAATATTATGCCAAAACTCTAAGAGTTAAGACAGCACATTATTCTTCTTCACTTAGTCTCGGGTTGAATAACTCTTTAATCCCTGCGAGTAATACGAGGGATACGGTTAGGAGAATTATAGCGGTTATTGGAGCCAGTAAGAAAACTATGTGCATAGGATTCTTGATCATGATTATTCCTTGCGAGATAGCTTGGTTTAACATCATTCCCCAATTTGTCACTCCAATATCGGGGGTTGTTAGCCCCAGATAGAAAAGCCCAACCGACATATATATGCAATATATTACCGCGAATAAGAAGTTTGTGCCTATATAAGGCAAGAGATTGGGCATTATCTCTCGGAAAATTATGTGAAATGCGCTTAGCCCAATAGCTTTGGCTGCTTCTATAAATTCCTGTTGCTTAAGCGAGAGAGTTTGGGATCTAAGCGCCCTAGCTAATCCACCCCAAGCTGTAATACTTAACAGAAACGAGAAAGTAATATTATCAGTTCTTCTAAAGAAGGAAGCTAAAACGATAAATAGCACTATTCCAGGTAATGTTAAAGCTATATCCGTGATAACCCCTAGGATTTTATCAATTTTTCCTCCAAGATAGCCGGCAGCAATACCAATTGTCGAACCAATTAATACTGTGAAAGAAGCTCCTAGAAAAGATATAAACATGACACTTCGTGAGCCGTATATTATAAGGGCAAAAATATCGCGTCCAGACCAATCTGTACCCAAAGGATGTTCCCATGAGGGAGGCAATGAAGCTATTGAAGGATTTCTGTAAAGGGCTTCTTTTGGTATCATCTCCACTCCAATAGTCGCCATAATTGTGAATATAGACAAAATTGTTAGACTAAATATGCCTGATTTTTTCTTGATTAGAATGCGTATAGGTCTAGGAATCTTAAGTTTGGAAGCCTCAGGCTTAGGTAACATATGTCTTCACTCTCTACGTATACGTGGATCTAGCTTTCCATAGCTGAGATCAGCAATAAAATTTGCTAGAACTACAGTGAAAGTAGTTACGTTAAAGATTCCTTGCATTAAAGTATAATCTCGAGCATTTAAAGCGGTTATCATCATATAACCCATGCCTTTATATGCAAATACATTTTCTATAAAAACGGACCCCCCAAAAATGTATCCCATAGATATTAGTAGAGATGTAAATAGGGGCAGCATTGCATTTCTCATAACATATGACCACATTATTTTACGCTTTTTTAAACCCCTAGCCTCGGCGGCTGCAACATAATCAGCACCAAGAACAGATATTACACTACCCTTCATCAAAAGCGCCCAGCTACCAGCGGTCACCATCACGTATGTAATTATTGGAAGAGTGGCATGCCAAAGTACATCTGAGATGAACTCTAGCGTGAATCCTGGTGTAATCCCAAGAGTATAAAGTCCTCCAGCTGGAAATATGTTTAGCTGAAAATGAAGGATATAGATCAGCAGTATAGCTATAATATATGATGGGGTGCTTGAAATAATAGTGCAAAAGGCCGACGATACATGGTCAAACAATCCCCCTTTATAAGCCATTAACCCACCCCACAATATGCCTAAAACGAAACTTATACATATCCCCAAGGAAAGAATAAATACTGTCCAAGGAAGTGCATACGCTATCATTTCAGCAACCGGGTTTCCTCTAGTAATAGACCTGCCTAGATCACCCCTTATAAGATGTGAGAAGTAATCTATATACTGCACATATAATGGATCATCCAAATTCATGTTATATAGCCTAGCAATCAACGCTTTTGCTCTCTCCGGCTCCATCTGTTGCTGGACTACGTACTGAATATATAACGCTAACATTGGGTTACCAGGCATTAGACGTACAAGGACAAATGTAATTGTAATAACAATCCACATGGTTAATATAGCCTTTGCAATTCTCTTTGCAATCCACCACATGATTAGTTTCCCCAAATATTTTCTTTTGGTCTGGACTAAGTAGCGTAATTCATAAAGTATTTTTGAATCCTAGATATTTAAGGTTTTTGAATTTTCAGATTCCCAAAAAAATAAAGAAGAGGTTTATGGTAGTCAGACTATGCCTTCTTAAAACCTTTAACTGCGACTACTAGCACAATTATTAGCACAATCACTTGTACAGCTAATATACCGTAAAGTAACGATGTTATACTGCCGACAATGCTGCTGACAGTTATATCTAAGTTTTTGCTTAGGGCGTTTACAGTTTCCTTAAGTTCGGAAAGTTTCGCCTCAAGCCTATAAATAGCTTCCATAAGTTCTGTCGGCGCTGGAGGAGAGTATGATGCTAATCCTTGTTCAACCAATCTCTTGGCATCATTTGTAGGTATACTTGCAGCATCTCCAGATTTGAACGGGCCATATACGTTTCCATCTTCGCCTATAAACTGGGCTACGTCGCTTATAAAGTAGACAATGGTGTATCCTCCGGTGTATGGGACTTTAGGTTTAAACCATATTCCCAGATTTAAACCTACCAACCAAGACCAACAGTCGCCATATGGCATATTTAGCCCTAGTATTTCTTCCGGAAACGGGGTCTGGAATATTTCCCTATTAGCCACGAATGTTCGAGCATTATGTGACACAGGCATATGATATAGGTTTTCGTTAAAGTGCCAGGTTAGAATCTTCACTATATCTCTCTGCTTTTCAAAGTCATTTTCTAGAACTGCCCTGGCAAAGTCAACCAGCGCGAGTTCCGTGATATTAACTGTTCCATATCCTGGTGCCACCCAATCTGGTACTGTAACTATCTCAGGATAGTGTGTAGCATGCCTGTATAGATTAAATTCCAAGTCTATTGTTGTCCATACCCCCCATGCTCCAGCTCTCTCCCAGAAATCAAAGTAAATAGGATAACCATTTGTCTCCGTCATTAGTTGCCAGAATTGCATGTAATCATAGGGCACAGGATTAAGCTTTATTCCTATTTTCCCGAACCAATCATTTACAAACCAATCCAATTCTTCTGCAGCCCAATAGTAGCACCAAGGTAGGTCGAACTCCAACCTTGTACCATTATCTGTCACCCATATTCCATCAGGACCTTTTGTCCAGCCAAGGGATGTAAAGATTTCCTCCGTTTTTGATGGATCATATGGATATCTATTTAACCGCCCAAGAAAATCTTCCCCTATATTGTAGGTTTCATATACAGAATCTACAAACATTATTCCTTTTTGATCGTCTCGCATAGGTACGAGAGTCCCACCACGCGCCCATGGAGAAATCACATTGAAATCATGGTGGTTAAGGGCATAGTATATGGCTTGTCTAACCTCCTTTATGTTGAATGGATACCACTCGCAATTGATGAAAGGCCCCCATGTACCGTGCGGAACTGGAACCAAGTAGTATTTTTCTGGATGCGCTAAAATAACCTGCCAGAATTCTTCTGTAAAGGAATCAGTCCGCCATACCCAATATAGCTCGCCTGCAAGGAACTTTGATTGAACTAGCTCCGTTCTTTCTGGGCCGCCATTAATTAAGTTGAGTTCATCCCAAGGTATTCTATCCGCATCTCCCCACCAACCACCCCATTTCTCGAAGATCACACCCTCAGCACTAATGGCCTTCAGCTTCCATGGACTCGTACCGATAGGAGTTTCGGGTCTGAACTCTTCTAGAAGGTCTAAAACTTCTTCTATCCTCGTCATATTTGGTGCTGGCTTCTTAAGTTCGGCTTCTATCATGTCAGCATATTGCCCGTAAACGCTGTACGGGTAAACAAAGATAGTCAATAGCGATATAAGAGTCCAAGGATCTATTTTATCTTTGTCAAGATAGTATATAACAGTATAGTCATCAGGCGCTTCCACTCTTAACAACGCTTTAGGCCAACTTCCATAAGTCAAGTACCAGTACGTTAATACATCTCGGCTAGTAAACCGACTATAATCTTGAAACATTACTCCCCTACGAAGGTGAACCTCGACGACCCCTGCTTCATAATCCACATTCCAATCTGTAGCAAGCCATGGAATAAACGAGCCGTTACCCATTACATAGACAGCTAAAGGTTCATGTACAACATTTTGAACAGCCCAAACATAGCCCGAAACGAAAAAGTTATAGTGAGATAGCGGTGGAGGCTCCAGTCCATAATGACACAAGCTGTAAAAGACCCTCTTCTCCTGTGCGCGTACAGGTGAAGACACCAGCAGCATTGAAGAAGATAACAACAGTAAACTAGCTGCTGCCAACAATAGTGCGCTTTGCCTTCTCATTTCAAAACCCCTTTAAACTTTAGGGAGGAACCTATTTATAAATTTTGTGCAACAGAAAATAAGTAGGTAGGCTAATATGAAAACCCAAAAATTTAAATTAAGACCTTTTTACTTAGTTATACTGAGACGTGAGACTAAATGAATTCAGCGTCTCAAAGCATTAAGCCGCTTCTAAGTATAAGAGGTCTTACGGTTGAATTCAAGTTATCTAGAGGTATCTTAAGGGCTGTTGACAATGTGGACTTGGATATCTATGAAGGTGAAGTATTCGCTCTTGTTGGAGAAAGTGGTTGTGGTAAATCCGTCTTAGCACACGCTTTGATAAAGCAAGTAGATCCGAATGGATACATTACAGGTGGCAACGTTTTCTTTGAAGGAAAGGATGTGTTATCTCTCTCAGAGGAGGAATTGAGGCGATTCCGATGGACTAAGATAGCTATAATTTTTCAAGGCGCTTTAAACTCCCTAAACCCCGTTATGCGAGTAGGAGAGCATTTTATAGACACTATTCAAGCGCATGAAGAAGTCTTGTTGGAAGACGTCCATAATAGGCCTATGAAACTACTCAAGATGGTTCGTTTGGATGCAGATCGTATAATACGTCTATATCCACATGAAATAAGCGGAGGAATGAAGCAGAGAATTATAGCGGCTTTAGCTCTCCTCTTAAAACCTAGATTGTTAATTTTAGATGAACCCACATCTTCCTTAGATGTATTAACCCAAAGATATTTTCTTGATGTGATAAAGGATCTGCATGAAAGAGAAAAGATAACAATGCTTTATATAACTCATGATATTGCGACGGTGGCAGACATAGCTGATAGAATGGCAGTAATGTATCTCGGTAACATTGTTGAGATTGGGAATGTTGACAGCATATTTTATGAACCTAAACATCCGTATACATATGCATTACTAAACGCTATTCCTTCCATTACCAGCAATATAAGCAATCTTAAGCCATTACCAGGTCCTTTCCCAGATCCAATAAACCCCCCATCAGGCTGTAAATTCCATCCAAGGTGTCCGCAAACCTTTGACCTATGCAAGAAGGAAAGACCACGACTTATGCATATTGGTCAAGGGCGATTTGTGGCTTGTCACCTTTATAAGGATCTGTGTAAGGAGGAAAATAAATAATGGATAACCCTCTAATAGAATGTAAGAGTCTGACAAAAATATTTGAAGTGAGTCAAGGGTTATTTGGTAAGAAAGTATACATCAGAGCTGTTGATAATGTTTCTTTTGAAATAAATAAAGGTGACTCTATTTCACTTGTTGGAGAGAGTGGTTGTGGAAAGAGCACCCTTGGTAAATTAGTATTAGCTCTCTTAAAACCAACTTCAGGGCACATCCTTTTTGAGGGAAAAGATGTGTGGAAAATGAATAAGAAGGAATTTATGGAATACCGCCGCAACGCACAGATAGTTCATCAAAATCCCTATAACGCCTTAAATCCTGTAAGAACTATATATCAAACCTTAGCCCCGCCGCTTCTGCGCTACAAGATCGTTCGTAACAAAAGAGAAGCGCAGGATAAGGTCAAGGAACTCCTTAGGCTGGTAGGACTTGAACCACCAAGCGACTTTATGACCAGATATCCATCTAGACTCAGCGGAGGACAGATGCAGAGGGTCGCTATTGCAAGGGCATTAACGACGAATCCAAAGTTCTTAGTTGCCGATGAAGCCGTCTCAATGCTTGATGCGTCACTTAGAATAGAGGTGTTAAATTTACTTCTTGATCTGAAGAAAAAGTTTGATTTGACATGCCTTTTTATAACCCACGATTTAGCTGTTGCTAGATATTTTTCAATGCGTGGAAAGGTAATGGTAATGTATCTCGGCAATATTGTGGAATTTGGAAATACAGAAGAAGTAATACAGAACCCCCTACACCCATATACCAAGGCGTTGATCTCAGCAGTACCCATACCCGACCCCAAGATACAACGTGAAAGAAAAACTCTTCCAGTGAAGGACGTGGAATTACCGAGTGTAACGGAAATGCCTTCTGGTTGTAAATTCCATTCGAGATGCCCATACGCAGAGGAAGACTGCGCTAAGAAGATCCCTGAACTCGTAGAGATTAAAGAAGGGCGCTTAGTAGCTTGCCATCAGTATTTATAGAGATTAAAGCCCTATAATCTGGCAATCTTTAAAAGATTAGGAGAAATTAAATGGATCCCCAGGCGGGTAGAATTGCATTCAATTTAGCGATACTGCTTTTAGTATTGGCCATCATACCATTACCAATTTTACGAAAGGATTCAGCAGAATTTGTTGTCGACCTCATAGCCTTAATAGTCAGTTTAACCTTTCTTCTACTGGTAATCTGGGAAATAAGAAAACAGATAGGGGTTGTAAAAGATAAGAGAAGCGAGAAGCTTGGAAAATCTATACGTTTCTCCACACCATCTGATTTTCTTCGCCCTTTTTAGAAAGCTGAAGATAAGGGTTTTGTAGCACTTACATGGTAATATTGTTTCACACTTCTTGAATCCTTAGCCGCGGCATATAAGTTCAAAAGATCCTCCAAATGCTGTGCAATAATAACTAGTCCTAATAATAGACCGGTTCATATAGGCTCTTAGAGTCTTGTTTTAATGTTAGACGCAAGCTTTTTAAAAATTTTGTTCTTAAATTTAAGGGGGTGGTGATGTCGATGAGTGTTCTCGAAAGAGAGGAGGGAGTATCTTACAGGTACTATTATAGGTATCCTTTCCCCCCAGACAAAAAGAAGCCAGCAGTAGTTACTAAGGATAAGACGATTGTCGAGATATATCCTCCTGATAAGCCGTATTCAAGCAATATTGTTTGGGTCTGGGTGAGTACTGATAAAATCACGCAGACAATGTATCAGCTTTCACCTGGCGCTTTCTTTGGTCCTCCCGATGCTCATGCAGGTGATGAAATCTACTATGTGCTTGAAGGAACATTGACCGTTTTAGCCCCTGAGACCGGAACTGTAAATGAGGTTCATAGAGGCGAGGCGTTACTTATCCC
>JAWBXL010000065.1:0-7634 GCA_038867895.1 Bathyarchaeia archaeon
TTGAACGTGAACTTGAAGGGAGTCTTCCACTTTACAAGATTTGTTCTACCCAAAATGATGGAGCAGAGAAAAGGGAAGATAATAAACATTGCATCAGTTGCAGGCTCTGTTGTCGGTTTCCCAAATCTAGCCCATTACTCAGCGAGCAAAGCTGGCATAGTTGGCTTCACAAAAGCGTTAGCCCTCGAGGTAGCTCAATATAACATAAACGTCAATGCCATCTCGCCCGGACCAATCCTAACGCCTGGCACAAAAGCCTTAGGAAAAGAGACTTATGAGCAGATAAGGAAGAGTATACCATTAGGTTGCTGACATGGGCCGTTTGGAAGGCTCGAGAAAGCCCGTATGTTGCCAACGGGATCGACGGCAATAGCCCTGATATTCGTTGACCCGCAATCTAAAACTAGAACATAACTTTCACCATTAGGGCACATAGGAATGCCCTCCAAAGCAATTTAAGAATATACGCTCTATAATATTTTCTCTAAACGCTTCTTAACCTCTAAGTTAAGGGGCTCCCCGGGTTACTATCAATTATATTGGATTAATGCTTATTTTAACGCTTGTTAGTGGATACGATTAGACATTTATATAGGCGAAAATGCTTGAAAAGGGCAGGCCATTATATATCGCAAAAAGAGTGCAAACCTGACCAGAACAAATCAAAAAAAAGCAAATACCAAAAATCTTATTAGGCGTAGTATTAAGAATTAAAAAAAAAGAATTAGGTGAATAAAGTGGGTGCATCTAAATCGGTATCCTCGCTTCTGCATAAATATTTATCTATAACTGAAGTGAACAGGAGCATTCTGACGGTTTGCTTATGTTTCATAGTTAACTTTCTTAACCCTTTCTTTCTCACAGCTGAAAACCTACGCCTCATACTTATATGGGGCTCAGTTTATGCGCTCTCTGTGATGGGTGAAATGTTCTATTTACTAGTTGGAGCTATTGACCTATCCTTTGGCGGAGTTATCTGCTTATCCAATGTTTTAGCCGCGGCTTTCATGAAGTGGTATGGACTCGATGTATGGCTGAGCGTATTCCTCGTTCTACTAATAGGGTTAGCAACAGGGCTAGCTACAGGCTTATTCGGCATTTGTTTCTCGCCCCCATTTAAGTTCATGATTCCAGTGTTCATATTCACTTTGATGTTAAATTTCGTGTATACTGGAGTGATGAAGATACTTACTGGAGCTTTTTCCATATATGAACTGCCCCCAATCTACTCTGTCATAAGTAGGCAGATGATTGGCCCGATACCCATAGTTCTGATATATACATTGGCCACTCTAGCAGTCACGGTATTCTTTCTTTACTACAGACCCGTGGGTCGGCACATCTATGCTACTGGATTAAGCGATGATGTTGCTCTCCGCGTAGGTGTTAACGTTAAAAAAGTAAGATTACTCGCTCTCAGTATTGGTTCTATGATTCAGGCATTTGTTGGAGTTGTCGCAGGTTCTTACTTAGGTCAAGGATCAATTCTAATAGGACCAGCGTATCTATTGCCGGTTCTCGCAGGCACCTTTATTGGGGGAATAAGCCTTGCAGGCGGCGAGGGGACACCTTTTGGCGCACTTCTAGGAGGGTTCATGATATACCTTGTAGAGAGCATTATAGTAACATTACGTATAGGAGCTTTCTGGAAAGAGGTGGTAACCGGGATATTTCTGTTGCTCTTCGTTATCGTAGACTTCATCCAGAAGCGAGGAGCTTTCAGACGCTAAACTTAATCTTAGCAATCTATCTCATGCCGAGTAGAGATTAATGAAAAGCCATGAACTAAAGTCTACTCTTATTGATAAAAATCAAATGAAATCATACAATGGTTATATTATATAGAGAGGCGTAAATTTTTTAAATCGAAACGAGAATATAATACATTTGGGGTTTTAAATGTTAAGAAGGGGTATCTCAAAGACAGCTATGGCTTTGATGATCGTTGCTATAATCGTTGTTGGTGTTGCCGGCTACTTTATTGGTTATTACACAGCTCCTCGTCCGGCACCAGTAAAAAAAATAAGAATAGGTTATATTACTCGCTTAGCCGTTCCATGGTGGATAGTGGCGGAGGCCGGATTTAAGAAGGCTGCAAGAGATTATAATTTTGAAGCACTTATCTATCATCCATCAACTCTAACAGTTGAGGAGCAAGTTAGGGTAATGGAAAGCTGGATCGCGATGGGAATAGATGGTATATTTATCGGCCCAAATGACCCTTCAGGAGTTATTGACGTTATTAATGAGGCTATTGATAAGGGGATACCAGTACTATGTGGTTACGGCGTGGACTCGCCTGAAAGTAAAAGACTTCTCTTTGTAGGATACGATCCTTATGATCTTGGGAAAGCGCTAGGATGGGGAATAGTAACATTACTACAACTTGAGGGAAAGACTACAGGTACAATCAGTTATCACACAGGCAGCATGGTATCAACGGAGGATGTGGCAAGCTGGGAGGGCTTTCAAGAGGTTGTGCAAGCTGCAGGATATACCGTGGTGGGGCCAATTTTGGATGGAGGCGATGCTGCCTTAGCAGTAGCCCTAGCTGAGACAACTATAGAGCAATATCCTGATCTGGTTGGTATGCTCGGATACTACGACTACTGTGGGCCAGCTATAGGAAGAGCGATAACCGAGAGGGGTAAAATAGGTCAAATTATCGGTCACGCTGATGGTCTTATTGGAGCAGATCTCCCATACTTTGAGAATGGAGCTGTAAGAGCGACAATTGAGCTAAGACAATATGAAGGTAGCTATCTAGCTGGAGAGATCCTATATAAGCTTGTGACATCTGGACGGGAAAGATGGAACGATGTATTGAGACAGTATGTTCCAGAGTATCCGGCAAAGAAAGAGATACTGCTACCTTTTGGTTGGATCACCGCTGAGAGACTCGAGGTTCAGCCGATCCCAGAGATAGGGTGGATAATGACATTAAGCGAGTTTGCAGCAGCATTTCCAGAAGAGTGGGAAATCATTACAGCATCGTAAAAATCTTCCATTATACTTTTTTTTATTTTTAACTTTAACGAGATTTTACTATTGGCTGGATTACTGAAAGGCAATCCTCTTATAAACCTCCCCCCGTTTAAATTCTTCCCACACTACAGAAAAACTGAAAGTAGGGAAAAGGTTAAATATAATTGATATCGAGATTTAAAAAAGAGAGATTTAAAGGGGTGATTATGTCTACACCATTATTAAAGTTGGAAAACATTAGTAAGTACTTCGGGAAGGTAAAGGCGCTAGACAGGATATCTCTAGAGGTCCCCACACGAAGCATCATAGGTCTCGTTGGAGATAACGGTGCAGGAAAATCAACCCTTCTGGGTATCTGTGCGGGATACCTGCAACCAGATGAGGGAAAGATTTACTTTAAGGGAAAAGAAGTGAGGTTTTCCTCTCCTCAGGAGGCAAGGGCTCTAGGCATCGAGATGGTTTACCAGAATCTTGGAGACTTAATACCGAGAGCCAGCATACAATTCAATTTCTTTCTGGGAAGAGAATATTGTAAGAGGGTAGGATTCTTCAAAGTTCTTGATCGAAAAACCATGGATAGAATCGTATTAGAATCCGTCAAAAACATTGACATACATCTAAGATCGCCAAAAGAACCATTAGAGAGACTATCTGGTGGTGAGAAGCAGTCCGTAGCCTTCGCGAGAGCTGCGCATTTTGGAAGTAATCTACTTTTGCTGGATGAGCCAACATCCAATTTGTCGGTAAAAGAGACCCAAAAAGTCTTAAACGCTGTACAAAAACTACGCGAAAAAAATGGAGTTTCAGTAATATATGTATCCCACATTATACCACATGTTTACGAAGTAGCCGATAAAATCGTGGTCCTATCTAGGGGAAGAAAAATTGCTGAAATTAAAAAAGAAGAAACCACGGTTGAAGAGATAGCGAAGATGATAGTATAGAAAACTCGCCGTTGGACTACGCTTTTCGCTCCGGCAGCATCATGGGACTCTATGAAAACTATGAAAACCCGCTCGTTAAAGAATAAAGATTTAAACTATACCAAGCAAGTCATTAGTAAGACTTATAAATAAAATTTCTTTTTATATACTTAAAGAGGCTGAAGGTTGTGTTATGTAAATGAACTCAAAAGAGAGAATCAAGGCTATATTAAATTTTGAAGAACCTGACAGAGTAGGAATGCATGATGAATTCTGGCTTGAAACAATAAAGAGATGGAAGGAAGAGGGCGGATTACCCCCGGACGCTCCGGAGCCGCCGGAGGGCGCTGATTATAAATATATTGCACCAAAATATTTCGATATGGATATGGTTTTTGTGGAGATAGATCCCAGCCCAAGATTTGAAAAAAAGGTTCTATATAGCGAGGGAGACATCGTAGTTATTCTTGATGAGTGGGGACAAAAAAAGCGCTCGTGGATACATGATATGGCTCGGAGACAGGTTATTGATAATATAGTTAAAACAGAGGAGGATTGGGAAAAAATTGCTGATAGATTCCAGCCTACTCTAGATCGGATAGTGGATCCTCCCTATGAGAAACTTAGGGATCTACGTAAGTCTGAAAAGTTTGTCATGTTGCTCATTTTCAATCCTTGGGAGTGGGGGTTCAGAATAGTAGGGTTTACCAATCTCATCAAGTATATCTATCGAAATCCTGCATTTGTCAGGAAAATGTTTAACACGCTTGTAAGGTTCCAGTCGGAACTGATGAAGATTATAATTGATGAAAAAGTTGTTGATGGAATATGGATGTGGGGCGACTCAGCTTACAACAAGGGACCCTTTATCTCGCCTGAAAAATACAGGGAATTAATAACCCCCGTGCACAAGGTGTTTTGTGACATTGCAAAGAAAAACGATTTACCAGTTTTATTACATACAGACGGAGACATAACACTCCTAATTCCACAATTTATAGAAGCCGGAATCACTTGCCTGAACCCAATAGAATCCGACATTTTAGATGTTGTTCAACTAAAAGAGCAGTATGGAGATAAGCTAGTTTTTTGTGGCGGAATAGATGTGAAAAAACTCTCTGAGGGGCCGGAAGAGGCAAGAAGGGAAACATTGGAAAAAATTAAAAAATTGGCATACGGTGGAGGCTTCATTTATCACTCCGATCACTCAGTGCCCCCATCTGTCTCTTTTGAATCTTACATGGCTTCATTAAGAGCTGTCAAAAAGTACGGGAAGTATATCGCTTAGGTGCTAAAATGTCTGGAGCCCTGAGATTACTAGTCCTAGATTTCATTGCCTTCAAGAGGGCTCTAACTAAGCAAATAGAGATCTTTAATAGGTATTTCAGAGACATTAAGGTTGAGATTGATTTTATCGCTTCATACCAGAAAATTTACGATTTGATGGTAAAGGAAAGAGGAGTTTTCTCAGACAAATACGACCTTTTCTTATGTCTAACAGATTGGCTTCCCGAGTTAATTAGGATTGAGGGATTAGAGCCGCTAGATTCTTACATTAAGCAAAATCCCCCGGAAGACTATAAGAATGCGTGGTGCAAATCCTTATTGCGGCTTCAGAGAGACGAGAAGGGAAGAATTTATGGATTTCCTTATCATGACGGGCCAGTCATGCTAATCTATCGAAAAGATTTGCTTGAGAATGAGAAAGAGAAGAGAAAATTCTGGGAATTACATAAGCAGACCCTTAATGTGCCAGAGACGTGGTCAGATTTTCTTCGCATAGCAAAGTTTTTCACCAGACCTGATGAGGGTCTTTATGGAACCGTGCTCGCCGCCTATCCCGATGGCCACATGAACGTATACGACTTTCTACTGCAATTATATACTAGAGGCGGGAAACTTTTAGATCAAAATCTCAACCCCGTATTCAATGGTCCTGAGGGTGTTCGTGCTCTTCAATTCTACGTTGATTTAATATGGAGGCATAAAGTTGCCCCCATGGAGAGTTTGCAATTCAACTGTCATAGGGCAGGTCAATATTACCTTGACGGGAGGGCTGCAATCATATGGCAGTGGAGCGGCTTCGCCTGCATGGCTGAGATACCGGACTACTCAAAAATTGTAGGTAAAAGCGGATACGCATTACTTCCCTGTGGGGATGAATATAGGGGGCCGCATAAAACATTGAATGTTTACTGGGTCTTTACGATTCCATCCGGAAGTAGACGAAAAGATATGGCATACGAATTTCTTAGGATTTTAGCTAGTAAAGAAGCTGATAAGATTACAACTATGTCTGGGGCGATCGGATGCCGCTTATCAACGTGGACGGATGAAGGGGTTCAAAAAAGATGGCCCTTCTATAGCATAATGGAGAAGCTTCACGAGAATGCTGAAAGCCCTCCCACAATTCCAGAGTACGCCGAAGTCAACGAAATCCTCAACAGAATGATGAATGAGGCGGTAAACTTGAGAAAGCCCGTTAAAGACGCGCTGGACGATGCCGCGACTAAGGTTAAAAAACTCCTTAGTAAAACCAGTGAATCCAAAGGGAGCAATGATACCACTAAAAATAGGGGTGTAAATCTCTAATGCATTGTTCAAGTTTAAAAGTTTCATTGAGACTCTTCCAGCAGCCTATCAAACGACTTAATCGTTATTTAGAGGAATTTTTATTATATCTATTGCTTGATAATATTTTGGGGATTAAAGATGGAAAGCGAGCTTGAGGCGTTAAAGAGGTATTTAGTGGATTTGGATTTTGATAAAACAATAGAATTAACTAGGGAGCTAATAGATGGTGGAGTGGATCCTTTAAAAATTATTGAAGCGTGTAGAGAAGCGTTGGATGAGGTAGGCAGAAGATATGAGAGCGGCGAGTATTTTCTGAGCGAGCTTATAATGGCGGGAGACCTTATGAAAGAGATACTCTCGACAGTGGAACCAAAAATTTTTGGAGGTGCCAGAAAAACACTAGGCAAGATTGTTGTGGGTACTGTTCAAGGAGATCTGCATGATATCGGCAAGAACATTTTCATTATGTTGGCTAAGGCACAAGGGTTTGAAGTTATCGATCTCGGAATTGACGTTCCGGCAGATAGGTTTGTAGAAGCCATCCGCTCTGAAAAGCCGCAAATTTTAGCGATGTCTGCGCTGTTAAGCGTAACAGCACCTTACATGGGAGATGTTGTAGAGGCGCTAAAGAGGGAGGGATTGAGAGAGCGTGTGAAGGTGATTATTGGTGGAGCCGCGGTAAGCAGCGATTTTGGAAGAAAAATCGGCGCTGATTATGCTGCCAAGACGGCTGTTGAAGGAGTAGATGTTTGTAGAAGGTGGTTAATGGAGGGAAAAGCATGAGACTAGTAGCCGAACTATTAGAAATTAAAGAAGTTAACGGGGGAGAAAAAACCGACGAATATGGCTTTAAATGGAAGAAGTATAGGAGAGTTCTTAGGATAGTTGCTAGGCGCGAATTTAATGAGATCAAAAATGATATTCCTGAAAACATTAGGGGTAAGATAGTAAAGCAAGAAGTTTGGCGTTGTCTTGAACCAGAATATTCATGGCACTTTGTAACTAAGCTGGGTCAGAGGCCGCTATTAATCACGTTATCTGAGGAAGAAAGCGAGAGAGTTTTGAGAGAGAGTTCTTTATGAAGCCGAGAGAGAGAATACTCGCTGCTATTGAGCTGAGGGAAGCTGATAGAGTACCTCTCTTCGAGCTTGC
>JAWBXL010000066.1:0-7376 GCA_038867895.1 Bathyarchaeia archaeon
TCATTTACGAAGAATTTTACACGAGGATCATCGAGGAGAATGAGCCATACACCGATATCCTAGTACTCGACGAACTCATATACGTTTCTCAAAAGAGATATAATGTGCCATATAAAATAACCCTGGAATTCATAGAGGAGATCGTTAAGCCATTTGTAAACATAATTTCTTTGGGAGAAGACGAATATAATATTGCAGCAAAGGTGATCCTAGAGCACAATATTAGGCCTTCAGACGCCCTCCACCTAGGAGCGATGAAAAAGAAAAACATATCTACAATTGTCTCAGAAGATAAAGACTTTGATAAAATCGAATGGATTAATAGATTCTGGTTAACTACATAAAGTATACTGCTAACCTCCTTCCCTCTATAATAGTGTAAATGCCGTCGGAGGCTTACAGCAGGTTTTATAATTTGGCGCCGGGGGTGGGATTTGAACCCACGCGCCCCGCAAAGGGGGCACTGGATCTCGAGTCCAGCGCCTTGTCCGCTCGGCCACCCCGGCCTTTGACTTTAAGTTTTTATGGCATGGTGTTATTTTGCTCTCTACTATATATTAGTCTCTGGATTAAGATTAACATTTTTAAAGCTATTCCTTTAAGTTTAATGGGGGAAGAGCTTGTCCGAGAATATTAAGAGGGTAGAGATAATATCTATTGGAAATGAGCTGCTTATTGGTAAGATCTTGAATACCAACGCTCATTGGCTTGCTAGGAGAATAACAAGCTTAGGTTTATCTGTTCGTAGAGTAACTGTTGTTGGAGATGATCTAGATGAGATATCCTCCGCGGTCAAGGAGTCTATTCAGCGTGGGCCAGCGTTTATTATAACGACTGGTGGGTTAGGACCGACATTTGATGATAAGACTCTTGAGGGCGTTGCCCTAGCCACAAATAGGGAGCTTGAGGAGAACAAGGAAGCTTTAGAGATGATTAAAAGGAGATATGAAGAGTATGTTGCTGAGGGGAAGATTGAGCGGTTTGAGCTTACGCAGTATAGGGTTAAGATGGCGAGGCTGCCTCGGGGGGCGAAGCCGCTCCCAAACCCTGTTGGCACGGCGCCCGGTGTTCTGCTCGAGCATGAGGGCGTAACATTAATTATGCTTCCCGGCGTCCCAGAGGAGATGATGGCGATCTTTGAGGAATCAGTTTTACCGCTTCTGCGTAAGGCTGCTGGAAACATGGTTTTCTATGAAACAAGCTTAGATGTTATTGGGATTGTGGAATCGGATTTAGCGCCGTTAATTGAGCAGGTTATGCGTGAAAACCCCTATGTTTATATAAAGTCTCACCCAAAGGTTTCAGAAAGGATCCGGAGGATAGAGCTTCATCTCTTAACCACATGCGGTGATGAAAATGTGGCGAGGCAGAGGATCGAGAGGGCAATCATACAGATTTCATCCCTCCTATCTGAGAGAGGTGGAAAGATCCAGCCGGCACAAAATAGAAATGCTTAACTAAATATCTCTTTTAAAGAATGATCCATATTAATCTGGGGTACATTGGATTTATGGTTTTTGTGGCATTTATAGTTGGGACGGCTGGCTCCGGAAAGTCTTTATTGACGGCTTCATTTAGCGAATGGCTTAAGATAAATGAGCAGGATGTTGCGACGATGAATCTGGATCCTGGAGCTATGAAACTGCCGTATACTCCCGATATAGATGTGCGGGACTATATAACTGTTGATGAGATCATGGACGAGTATGGTCTCGGGCCGAATGGCGCGCTTATAATGGCGGCGGATCTAATTGCTGGCGAGGTTGATGATTTAAGGACTGAGGTAGAGGATATTAAGCCAGATATTCTGCTTGTAGATACGCCGGGGCAGATGGAGCTCTTCGCCTTCAGAGCGAGTGGACCATACATAGCAAGCGAGATAAGCAAGGATCAAAAAGCAATAATTTATTTGTTCGACTCGGTTTTCTCATCAAATCCATTAAACTTTGTTTCAAATATGTTTCTCTCAACCGCGGTCTACACGCGTTTTTTGCTCCCACATGTACATGTTCTTTCTAAATGCGACCTTATTCCACGAGAGGATATGGAGAGCATTTTAGAGTGGGCTGAGGATAAAGAAGCCTTAGAGAACGCTATAAACGAGAAGCTTGAGGGGACTAGACGCATACTGAGCTATAGGCTAAGCAGAATAATCCATCGTTTGGGCTTGAGCTTCCCACTAATACCTGTATCAGCTAAAACAAATGAGGGGTTTGTTGAACTAAATGCTGCGTTAGAAAGAATTTTTACTGGTGGAGAAAAAATTACATATTAGCCTAAATTATTGTCCATGCAGCTGCAAGGGCACCATATTCAGCGCTTTTAAGAGTATCTGCACCACTGATAATTATGACGTCTCCATCCCTAGGCTCCATTAGATGCATTATCCTCTCAAAAGTTTCCGGGTATTTCCTTTCTAGATCAATGTTGATTCCCGGCACAATTAGTCTTTTATCCTTATAGATCATTGTTATGGTGCCCTTAGCGCCGCTGGAGACAGCGGCATCACGTTGCTCAATACCACTTTTAATCTTCTCGGCTTTCCCCCGAACAAGTATAGCTACATTTCTGGGGGCTATGCTTAGCTCAGTATTCTCCCATTCAATAATCTTTGGCATGACCCCCTCCATGGCGCTCCAGATCTCTCTACCCCTCTCGGTGAGCGAACATCCTCTTCTAGAAATTGTTATTAAGCTAGCTTCAGTAAGTCTTTCCAGTATGGTTCTAATGGTTCCCTCACCTAAATTAAGCATCTCAGATAACTTGCCACGCCCAACACTACCCTTTTTAGCCAATAATCTAAGGAGCCTAATTAAATCAAAAACACTAAACGACGGCGATGGACCAGGAGCCCTCCTAATGGACAGCGCGACTAAAAAATCTTTAAAGGACATTAAACATCAAGTAATAATTATATTTTATTAAGGATATAATAGTTATTTTTGTTCCATCCCTATGTCCATCATTTAGGGTGTGGGTTTATGGGATGCTTGAGGTATTAAGAGATAACTACTAAGTATGCTAAAATAAAGGGTGTCTCTAATATAATTCCTGGACAGAGGATGGAGGATACTCTATTTTATGCTTAGATAGTCGGCTTAAGAGCCAAACGAATACCTATAAGATTATAAAGAGACCTAAAGAACTAGGTTCACCAATACAAGATGAAGCGAATGGTCGTTGGGGTGAGAAAGAACCTTTAAAAATGAAAATTTCTTCCTGGATTAAAAACCGGAGGGTTCACTTTATTTTTAGCAATCTTTTGGCATTTTCGCCTAAAATTTTCTCTTTTTCTTCTTTTGGTATTGGCATAGCTTTTATGCCCGCGATGTTCTCTCCAATAAGTGTTTTCGGCGCCCCAAACGGCCAATCTGAACCGAATAACATTCTTTCTGAGCCAAAGAAGGCATAGCCGCAGATCAGGCTCTCAATAGGACCACCATTTAATGCCGTGTCACCATATATCTGTCTGAAGTAAGATTCAAGAGGTCTACTCAATCTCGCTTTTAAAGATTGAACTTTTTCAACATTGGTAATAATTCTACATCTATAGTAGGGGAGCATTCCACCTAGGTGGTGGGTAACGATTTTTAGGGTTGGAAATTTATCTAAGACTCCTCCAAATATCAACCTCCAAACGGCTTGGGTTGTATCGAATGGCCACCCAAAAATGTGGAGAGCCCTCCAACCTTTCTTCATATCAACAAGCGGGTAGCCTTCCCAGTGAGTTGGATGTAAAAATACTGGTATATCATATTTAATGACTCTCTCATAAAATGGATAGTACTCTTCAGAATCTAATCCCCTCCCATTATGGCTCGTACTTATTGTTACACACTTAAATCCAAGATCTCCAACAGTCCTATCTAGTTCCTCCAGACCGCTTTCCACATCCAATAACGATATCATTGCGCAGCCAACAAACCTATTAGGGTACTTGTTACAAAGTTCATTAATATAATCATTCGTCATCCTAGATATTCTTGAAGCCTCTTCTTTATCAAAGCCCAGCAGTATAGGCGTTGTTCCACTCAACAACTGCATATCTACTTCAAATTGCTCCATAATTAGTAGCCGATACTGCGGATCATCGTTTTCAGGCGGATACATATGAAGATATTCCTCCTCTCCTCCAGAAGGACCAAAGTAATGTTTTCTCACCAAAATTTTGCCAACCTCTTTCGGTATTATATGTGCCGAAAAATCTATTATCATGTTATCACCTTTTCCCTAGATAGAGGAGTAATATATTTTTATTTAAGCGCTTTTCCACTTAAGTGAAAAGATAGCGGTACCTTAGACTAACGCTGTGCTGAAAAGAAAATCTACTGTGAGCTTATCGTTTTTATGGGTTATCTTAATATGGCATGATAAGGTTTATATTAACTTTTTAACTTTGAAAACTTGTATAAAGACTTGGTGGTGTATTATGTGGGAAAAAGATAAAAGTGAATTTGAAAATCAGGTTGTTGTCGTTGTGGGTGGTGGTGGAGGCATAGGCTCCGCTATAGCCGAAGCCTTTGCGGAGCGTAAAGCTAAGGTGATTATTTGCAGCCGAAATGTAAAGAAATTGGAAGAGATTGCGGAGAAAATTAGAGTGAAGACAAATAATCCAATGGTGGAAACTATGGAAGTTGATGTTACAAGCGAAGACAGTATTAAGCAATTGGCAGAGAGGATAGCGTCAAAGTATGGGAAGGTAGATGTGTTAATTAATGCTCACGGTGCGCTAATAACAGCTCTCTCACGGAGACCTTTTCTCGAAACCACTATTGAAGATTGGGAATACATGATGAATATTAACGCTAGAGGAGTATGGCTCACTTGTAGAGAGTTTGCAAAAATAATGGTGAAAAATAATAGGGGTAAAATCATTAACATATCCTCACAGGCTGGAAGTAGAGTCTTACGTGGCGCTCTAGATAATGCTGGATTTTGCTACGCTGTAAGCAAAGCTACCGTTGACCAAATAACTAGGGCATTTGCAATCCAACTAGTAGACTATAACATCAACGTTAATGCAATCGCACCAGGCTGGGTGGAAACAGAGGAACTATTAAAGAGAGGTCCAGAAGCAATTGAAATGCGCAAGCGCCTAATTCCCAAAGGGCGGCTCTGCAAACCAGAAGAAGTAGCTGAACTAGCAGTATTCCTGGCGTCCTCAGCAGCAGACTACATAACTGGGCAAGTAATCTACATCGACGGAGGGGTCAGCGCAATATACGGAAGCATTCAGCGCCAACAAACCTGAAACAATAAACGCTGAAACCTAAACTAAAAAATACGATCACTTAAATATCAGAAACAATAAAATAAAACATAGTTTTAGTTTTTATTGCCTAAAATGTTACTTATTTTTATACTTAAGTTTAAGATTTTTCTGCAATACCGCCTTCCATCACCCCTCACGCTAAACGCCATTTTTCCATCACATGAATTTTAAAGTGCATTTTTATGCTATAAGTTTTCCCACATTTCTCCTAGTTCTTTGGCGGCCCCCTCAAGCCTAACCTTTTCGGCGACATACTTTCCGATGAAGCTGCGCGGATAGCTGGCGGTATTGGGCTTGCCGCCGGAGCGAATATAGACGATGATTATGGCATGTTTGAGCCTGTTCACGGCTCGGCGCCCAAGCATGCTGTAAGAATAGGGTCAATCCGATCGCAACCATTCTGGCTGCTAAGATGATGCTTGAGTGGCTCGGCGAGTATGAGGCGGCTAGGCACATAGAGAATGCTGTTGAGAAGGTTTTAAGCGAGGGGAAGGTTAAAACGTATGATTTAGGTGGGACTGCGATGACGAGCGATATGGAGTGCGTGATAATTGAGGAGATTCTTGGGGGCTGATGCCTAGAAAAGATTATTGGCGGAACTTATTATTGTTTATTAAAGTGATTTAGGTATGGTTAAAAGCGTAATCGCGTTGGTTTTCACAGTTGTAATGGCTGCGGTAACCGTTTTAGCGGTAACATGGGGTTTCGAGTTTAATTGGCCGGATTATGTCCATGTGGACTATGGTTTTCCGCTGGTTTGGTGCACCCATACATTGAATACGATTCACGGTCCAGTTGATGTTTGGAGGGTTGATTTAGCGCTATTAGCGGTGGATTTGGCGTTTTGGTTCTGCATAATGATCATGGGACTGTTCGTAATCCTCCACGTCAAGATATAAAATGGTGGCTCCATTCTTCTCGTTCAGCTGTGCCCTTGGCTGCTATTTTTCGCTGCTTTCAATGAAGCTTCAACCTTACTCTCGTCTTTAATATTTATGGGGAGATTTAACTTTTCTAACACCGCGCTTTTAACAGTGCTTCCCCTCTCTCTTCTGCTGGCATAAGATACCTCTGGGATATTATGATCGCAGATAACGACGCTCATGGCTTAGAACCGTTAATCCCAGCCCTAACTGGCTCAGCAAAGAGGCTGACTGGCTCCCACCAGACTTCAAATATTGGGAGGCAACAGACAACCCAAACAACCCAACATTCACGATCTACGGCTCTATCAGCGAACCCACCCAAAGGATTTATGTTCGCCGCCTGGGGCGGAAGCTCGAATCCTAACCCAGGCCTATATGACTATGCATATAGCTTCTTACATTCAGCATATAACATATCCGCTAGGCGTTAAACCCTTAAATACCCCAAAACTCATACTAAACATGTTAACGAAAAGTGAACCAAGCAATGGAGCCTTTAAAGAGGGAGTTCCTAGAACTACTGGATAAGGACTTGGAGTTCCGCTACGCTGTAGCAGGCTACCTAGGGCTATCTGAGATACTTAAGAGGCTTGATACCCTAGCCGAGGAACAAGTGAGATTAGCCAAAGAACAGATAGAGCTCAGAAGAGAGCAGGTTAAGCTAGCCGAAGAACAAGTTAAACTCAGAGAGGAGCAAACAAAAATATGGACAGAGATCTCCAGACTCAGGGAGGAGCAGGCAAGAATATGGGCTGAGATAAAGGCGCTTAGAGAGGAGCAGACGAAGATTTGGGCTGAAATAGCTGGGCTTAGAGAGGACTTCAATAAAATGAGGGAAGACTTCAATAGGATGTATAGGCAGCTGGACATTAGGCTTACCAGGGTTGAGCGCACATTAGAGAAGATAACGCTAGACATTGAGGAGGAGGCTAAAATCATGGTTAAGTATAGGCTTAGGGAGATGGGCTACGAGGTCGAGATAGGCTCACTAATATTGCCAGAAGCAGAAATAAACATTTACGGCGCCTCAGACGAGATATGCATCATAGGCGAAGCATCCGTCAGAGCGCCCGCAAACATAATCGACAAAATAAACAGTAGCCTCGAGAAGCTAAGAACCCTATACCCAGACAAGCTAAGGCCGAAAATATTAAAGGTCGTTTACACGAGCCTAGCCA
>JAWBXL010000067.1:0-7270 GCA_038867895.1 Bathyarchaeia archaeon
CATCCAATCCTGAATGTCTCAATGTTCCAATCAGTTAATAGAGTGGGCTCTTGGAAGCTGGCGCAGAGTCCATCATCGCCGCTCTGAATAGCTAGATTAACAATATCTTCGGGCGAATAATAGCTGACACTGCTTGGATTGGGCGAGACCTTAGATAGAGTCCAGTTCTGACACCAAGGGCAACTGAAGTTACATGACCAAGTTGAGAATGTGAGGGCTGTTGAGCCAGGCCAATAGTGGAAGAAGGGTTTAATCTCTATCGGCCTACTCTCTATAGCGCTCAATGCACCATACACTACTGTATAAAGTTTTCCTTCGATGTTCAGCCGAGTCTTGCAGAATCCGCTCTCTCCGGGAGGAATAATACACCTCCGCTCACATAAGATACATTTAACTTTATCATTAGGAGCCCTACTATAGAATGGGGATTCTTTGACATTAGGTAAGTTAAGCAGATTCCTCAAAACCCTCCTCCAAAGAGAAAATAGTTCACAAGGAAAAGAAATAAGTTTCTTTTGAAATATAGGGTTGATAGAGGCGTGCGTATGGTTGGATTCATATGAAAGGTTTATTAGATGCTTAAACTTCGAGGAACCTGATAGAGTTGCTACATGGGATCTCATAAACGACATAAACATATACAGAGCTATAGGTGGAGTAGGACCTAATGAAGAAGTTATCCCGAAAACCTTCTCAAAGCTTGGCATAGATGCCACTAGAAACGGGTTAAGTTTGCCACCCACAGAGTCTAGAGTGTGGCGCAGTAATAGGTTGAATTTCCTTATTTGCGATAGAGAGTTTACTTTTAGAACTATTCCTGAAGAAGGGACAACATGGATTGTTGAGCGGCCATTTAAAACTTTAGATGATCTGTACGAAATCGGCATAGAGCCTCTCTCCAAGAGTGAAATCCTTGAAGAAGCCGTACCGCAAATGGAGAAGGCTGTGAAAGCCTATAAGAAGTATGACGTCGTGTATATTTTCTGTGGAGCTGTGATTTTTGACCAGGCCTTCTGGATCCTAGGCTGGGAGCTCTTTATTAGGGCTCTTTATTACGCGCCTGAGCAGATCAGGAAATTATTAGATAAATTTACTTTTGTGCAGGAGGTTTTAGCTAAAGCCTGGTCAGAGTTTGACGCTCCGGCATACATGTATGGTGACGACATACCTATAAGCATGGGTTAATGGTAAGCCCAAAGTTTCTATTCGAAGAGTGGTTGCCTAGAGTTAAGAAGGTTATTGCTCCCATAAAGAGGAGAGGGATGAAAGCCCTCTTCCACAGCGATGGAAACATTTGGAGCTTTATCGACAACCTCATTGATGCGGGTTTTGATGGCATAAATCCCCTAGAGCCAATAGCCGGAATGAGTATTGGAAAGGTTAAAGCCAAATATGGAGATAGGCTAGTCCCCACAAGACGTTAAAAGAGAGGTGATTAACGCGATTAGGGAAGGGGCTCCAGGTTCAGGCTACTGTCTTGGATCCAGCAGCGAGATACGCCCAGGCACGCCCCTAATTAATGTGATAACGATGTTCAAAACCGCAGCTAAGTATGGGCAATACACTAAGATAAAATAGCCGTTTAAATAAACATCGAAATCCATTAAAATCAAAAATGTTAATGGATTGTTGAGGGAGACTACTCTAGAATGACCTCTAATATTTTAGATGCCTTAAAAGATGCCCTAATTAATATGGATGCCGCTAAAGCAATTGATTTAGTTAATGAGGCTCTCACCCTAAAGCTTAGCCCAATGGAAGTTATTAAGGCGCTGCGTTCAGGTATGGACGAAGTTGGGCGGAGGTTTGAGAGCGGCGAGTACTTCATTTCTGAGCTGGTTATGTCCGGTGAGATAATGAAAAGGGCATTGGAGATTTTAAAGCCACACCTGAAAAGTGAAGGCGGATATAGGAGTAAAATTGTTTTAGGAACTATAATTGGCGACTTACATGACATCGGTAAAGAGATTATTAAGACTTTGCTTATTTCATCTGGCTTTGAAGTCTACGATCTGGGCGTAGACGTTTCTCCAGAGAAATTCGTTGAAGCAGCAAAAGAGACAGGTGCGAAAATTATCGGAATCTCCCTTTACTCTCAACCTCAATAATCAACACAGCTAAGGTTGTTGAGAAATTAAATGAAGAGGGGTTGCGTGATAAAGTTAAGGTGATAATTGGAGGGGCAGCGGCTAGAGAGTGGATGATTGAAAAACATGGTTTAGAGGCTGCTGTAAACGACGCCATCAAGGGGCTAGAGATAATAAAGAGGTGGGCGGAGGAAGGTTGAACTCGCGTGAAAGAGTTCTTAGAGCGCTAGAGCATGAGGAACCCGATAGGATCCCCCTCGATGAAACTATTGATTGGGCCCATCCCCATCCATGGATACATACGGCAAATTATCTTAGAGCTAAAACCTATGAGGATCTGAGGAGGAAACTTGGCATTGATCTGAGGAGAATTGGTTGGTCGATTCAGGAGGAATTAAAGTTACCTCCAGATAGGAAACCGGCTTCAATCTTCGAAGATAATTGGGGAGTCAGGTATGAAGTTACCGCTGATGGCGTGCATACGCGGGTAGTCTACCACCCCTCCAGCATATCCCTCTAAGTGATTTCGAGTTCCCAAGTTTTGATAGGGTCTTTAATAGAGCTGCTGAGTTCATTAAGATGTGGCGTGAAGAGTATTTTATTCAGGGCGTTATGTACTGTACTTTCTTTGAGATAGCTCGCCTATTAAGGGGTTTTAACAGATTCTTCATAGACCTTTACGAAAACCCGAGTTTTGTTAATGAGTTGCTTGATCGCCTCCTTAAATACCGGTTGGAGATGGGTAAACGCTTCATTGAGCTTGGAGTTGACTGCGTACAGTTGGGGGATGATGTTGGCGCACAAAGGGATGTTAATTCACCCGAATCTTTGGAGAAAATACTTTAAGCCTAGGATGAAGGCTTTAATAAATGAGTTAAAGAAGCATGGTGACATCTATATATGGTATCATAGTGACGGCAACATCAAGCCAATAATACCGGATCTAATAGAGATCGGAGTAAACATATTAAATCCAATTCAACCGGACTGCATGAACTTGGCAGAGATGAAAATGGAGTATGGTGATAAAATAACACTCTGGGGAGGCCTATCTGTCCAAGAAACGTTACCTTATGGGACCCCTGAGAAGGTTAAAGAGAAAGTTAAAAGGACAATAGATATATGTGCTCCAGGAGGCGGATTTGTGCTTGGCACATCTAATAACATCACGCAGGATACGCTCATAGAAAACTTCTTCGCCATTTATGAAGCTGCCAGAAAATATGGCAGATATCCATTGAAAATCTAAAAGGATTTTCTTTTTCATTTTGAAGAGCACTTGCATACTAAAATAATAAAAAATACTTTTGCTATTAATGATTGAGAGAAGCATTAATGGGTTAACTGGTGATTTACATGATTATTAGAGTCAAGAATAGGGAGGAGATTCTCGCCAACGCCGAATCCCCCCTGGATCAGAGAGCTAGGGAGATTGCCTTGGACGCTATTGAGAGGGCAATAGAATCTGTTGACCCGAAAAACCTAATTTATTTGAAAGTGAAGGTTAATGACGAAAAGATCATGATAAATGGAAGAGCATTTGATCTTAGATCGTTTAGAAGGATTTTTGTTATAGGTGGGGGTAAGGCGAGCGGGTATATGGCTGAGGCAATGGAAACTATTCTCGAGGATAAGGTAGAAGATGGAATAGTTGTCGTTCCGAAGGGGACCTCTGAGAAATTCAAAACAAAAGTAATAAAGGTTCATGAGGCAAGTCATCCAATTCCAGACGAGAGTAGCGTGGAGGGTGCGAAAAAAGTAATAGAGATGGCTGAGAAGGCTAGAGAGGACGACCTCATAATCTGTCTAATATCCGGCGGCGGATCAAGCCTCATGGCTTATCCACGTGATGAGATATCACTCGAAGATAAGAGGAAAGTTACAGAAATACTCCTGAAGTGCGGGGCCACTATCAGAGAGATAAACGCCGTCAGAAAACATCTGTCGAAGTTTAAGGGTGGACATTTGGCGAAGAGCGCTTACCCTGCAACGCTAATAAGTCTCCTTCTCTCCGATGTCATAGGGGATCCATTGGATGTCATAGCCTCCGGCCCCACGGTTCCTGATACTACAACATTCACAGATGCAATTAATGTTCTTAAAAAGTATAATGTTTGGGATGCTGTCCCCTACACGGTCAGAGAGCTGCTATTAAATGGAGAAAAAGGGCTAATTAAAGAAACTCCTAAGAGCGATGATCCATGCTTTAAAAAGGTTCATAACTTCGTTATAGGAAATAATAGGGATGCGTGCATCTCCGCAATAAATGAGCTTAAAAAAGCTGGACTAAACACTCTCTTTCTGACTTCTTACGCTGAGGGAGAGGCCAGAGACCTAGGCTTATTGGCTGGCGCTATAGCGAAAGAAATACTCTACTCAGGGAACCCAGTAAGGCGCCCAGCCGGCATAGTTATTGGAGGTGAGAGCACAGTCACGGTTACTGGAAAGGGAATTGGAGGTAGAAACCAAGAAATATCATTATCTTCAGCGCTGAGCATATCCGGCTTGAGAGGTATTGTAATTGCTTCAGCGAGCACTGATGGCATTGATGGACCGACAGATGCTGCTGGAGCCATCGTAGACGGATTAACGATCCCTCGCTCAAGAAGGTTAGGGCTTAATGCTGAAGAATATCTACGTAACAATGATTCTTATTCATTCTTTAAGATTTTAGGAGATCTAATCTATACTGGACCGACAGGAACAAATGTTAACGACTTAACAATATTAGTTGCATTATAAACGCTCCTGCTACTTAAATATAAGAGTTATTCTTTCTTCTTTCGGTTTCTCTTCAACCTCCCAATTCACAGTATATCCCCCTAAATATGAACCAAAAAGCGACATTAAAAATGGAACAATAATGTTTCTTATTAACCAGAGGAAGTCTAGTTCTGATAAGGGTCTATATCCTAAAGAGAATTGTACTACAACGACTAACAACAATAAAAGCGAGCCAACTATAGCTGGAAAGGCCATAGTCATCTTCAATCTCTCCCTTATTTTATATCCGGCATAAAGTCCCCCTAAAAACCCGCTAGTCAAATAAACTGTCCCCAGTTTAATTATATAATACGCTATTGCCGTCTCATCATATGCGGATAGCCCCATAATGCCCATGGACATATATATCCAGTTCGTTACTGAGAATAATATCATGTCAAAAAAGATAACTGCGCCGAAGAGAATCGTGCCGCCTATTAATGAGTTAAGCGCTAATTTTCGGTAATCTGTCTCACTCTTCATACGGGCCACACACTCATTGAAATCTCAAGCGAATTTAATATTTTCTTAAAGTTTTCCTGGTTCTTATTCCACGAATTCTCTTCACCATAAAAAATGATCTTAATTAGCCTCTGATTAACAATCGACGAAATAAATAACCCTTTTGTATTGTATAAAATATTATCCATGACGAAAGCGTTTTCTATATTTATCACCAGGCAATGTATTTCATATCCATGATATTTCGCCCAATTCTCAATAAATTCAAGGAGGTCGAATCTTATCTCAACTATATGTAATGTTGCATTAGCATTTCTCTGTGAGCGCGTCCAATTATATATTTCTTGAACGTCAAGGTTAGGTATCAGAGATATATGTGTAATATTATTGCTTTTAATGAAATTTTGAGTAGCCATCTCACTGTAGAATGCGAAGTGTACTATCGCTTTAAAATCCTCACTAAAAAGGCTTATCATGAAAATTTTTCCGTTTCTATCTATGCTGCCTTTTTCAACGTACCATGTTTTTGGAAAGTTTATTTTGATAAATTCCGTTTTTAGGCATAGCCAGTTTTCATCTGTCATATTGTTTATTAGAGTTAAATGTATTATTGTAGTGCCAGTTATGGTGAAAGATAATATTGTTAGAATGAATATTGCCAAAGGAAGCCGCATACCAAACAGTCTACTTATCATTCAGTTAGCGCTCCGAATCACAATATTTTTAATTAAATTAAAAATATTAAAGTCTTGCTAAACCATTAAGTTTTTACAATCTTCAGTGAGAGTTCAACAATTCTCTTAGATAAGGTTGCTGCGTCCTCTCCAAAAACAATTATCATTGGCTCTTTACCAAAATCTCCTCTATGATATATTACATCCGGAATTCCACCTATTCTAGTGATCGACTGCCTAACACCCCAAGGTATTGTCATCCCTTCAACCTTTTTAATCTCTTCTGGTTCCTCCATCCTATCATAATAAGATATTCGAAGACCCTCCTCTCTAAGTAAATTGAGAAAATCCTCTGAAAAACGGAGGTTTATCGCAGCCCTCTTACTCGGATCATACTTTGCCATCTCAAGCAGATATCTAGCAAGATGACTTGAGGCCCCAAATTCCGGGCATGACGAGGCTTTAACACCATTAAAGACCTTCATTAATCTTCCGGGAATAGCTGCCACATCATTAATACCGTTAGCATATGGTAATGCCATCGCAATATTTATTCCAACCTCAGGCGCTAGATTGGCGATGTGTGTTGAGGATTCTAGGATTTTTTTAGCCTCACTAACACTCTTCAGAACGTTGTATTTGGCAGCCTCGCGATAGAGTGTCGCTAATGGGTTAACTGGTCCAACACCCTTACCAATCCTCAAACCAAATTTTATTGCATTTGTAGTAAACTCTTTTGCCAGCTTAACCGCAGATGGTACATCCTTCCCCTTCGCGAGAAATGCGGCTATAGCAGCTGAGAAACTACAGCCTGTTCCATGAGTCGTCTTCGAATCTAACCTTGATATGCTAAAAATCCTGTATTCACCCATATAGTAGAGTATGTCGATTGCTTCTTTTAGCATATCCAGATGACCACCCTTAATTACGACAGCCCTAGGTCCCATGGAGCATATTTCTTCAGCCGCTTTCTTAGCGTCATCTACGCTCCTAATCTCCATACCAGCGAGCCTTTCAGCCTCAAACCTATTCGGCGTTACAACGGTTGCTAATGGTAAAAGATACTTTCTTAAAGCAGCCTCAGCCTCAGGCTTTAATAAGAATGCTCCAGATTTAGCGACCATAACCGGGTCAACGACCAATGGAAAATTATATTTTGAGATCTCCTCTGAAACAGCCTTAATAATTTCCTCAGTATAAAGCATACCGGTTTTTCCAGCATCTATCCCCATATCTTCGGCTACTTGCTTAATCTGCTCCTTCACAATCTCAGGCTTAACACAT
>JAWBXL010000068.1:0-6630 GCA_038867895.1 Bathyarchaeia archaeon
CCCGATTACATCTCGGTGAGAGCCGGCTTGGTGGATGCCCATACACATCCTAGGAGCCTTCGCCTTCGGATGCCTGGCCGGGGCTCTAAGGGAGACATCAGACATTTATATTTCGGCTTCACTACACGGAGGCATAATGACCTCCTACACGTTCCTATCCATTTATACAAGCGAATTGATCCTGAACATCAGCCTATTCATCAGCTGGTTCATCTTCTTCTACCTTCTGGCCATCTTCTTCCATGAATCCGAGAACCCAAAGCCCAGAGCCATGGGAGAGCAAAGCGACGAAATGAGGGCAACACAGAGAAAAGATAATTGCAAGCCCCCTAAAGTTTATGCCGAAGGCAGAGCAGCGATATTAAATCGGCTTCCTCTAGCTTATCGTTCTTAAAGCGGACGCCACCACCACCCTGCTTTCAGTTTAACTCAACTATCGTTAATAATAAGAAAGAAACATTATTATCGAGAGGAACAAATTTTGGATTAAACATGGATTCTACTATTCATATTTAACTCTCGAGCTTAATTAAGTAAAATATCTAAGAGTTTAGACAAAAACATAATGCCAAGAATGGAGAAAGGAGCCCCGGATTCCTGAATCCCAAGTATTAATTTCATGAGAAGATTGTTTAGAGAGGAGGGAGAGGACTAGTCTACATAAATTTGGATAATACTTAAAGTTTGGTAAACACCATTTATTCCAGCGTAAATAGATGGAGAAAGTCCATCATGATGATTCATCCCTTATATTAGTTTCTGAAAAGATTGATGCCAAAAGATTTTAGTGCAGCGTCATGTTAAAGAGTTTGGGGCCCGTGGCCTAGATTGGAGAGGGCGCAGTAAGAATAGCGTAGGCCTTCGGAAACCCTAGATCAGAGGGTTGGAGGGAGCCTGAGGTCGGGGGTTCAAATCCCCCCGGGCCCGCCAATCAAAATCTTTATCAATCAATCTATAGAGGAAAATGATATTTTCAGACTAAGATTTCTGCAGAAAAATTTATAGCAAATCTTTAATTTATTCGCCAATAAAATAAAAATTGGAGAGTGCGTTTATTGGAGGAAAAGATCAAAAAAACAAATGATGTCAAGGTTTGCTATGTTAGTCATGGCTTAGGCGGAATAGGAAGCTCAGCGGAGCCTCTAGAGGTCCATGTTAAGGATGGCAAAATCTTAAGAGTTAAACCTATGCACTTCGAGAAGGTCAGATTATATGAGATAAAAGCCCACGGAAAGACCTTCACCCAGCCAGCTAAGACCTTACCTTACTGGGTTAGCCTAGCCTACAAGAAACGCGCTTACTCGCCCAATAGGGTGAAGTACCCGCTTAAAAGGGTTGACTGGAGTCCAGAGAACAGAAACACGCAGAATAGAGGAAAAAGCCCATTTGTCAGAATAACGTGGGAAGAAGCCTTAGATATAATTGTGAACGAGATAAAACGGATAAAAGAGAAGTATGGATTATGGTCGATACTAGTCCAAGATGACGGTCACGGACAATGTGGTGCAGTGCAGACACCACACGGCGTTTACCACGAATTATTCAAGCGGCTAGGCGGAGCCATACAGATGGTTAGAAACCCAGATAGCTGGGAGGGCTGGTACTGGGGCGCAAAGCATGTGTGGGGCATGGAGGGATCTCATGCAGGTCTCCCTCACCAAGATGCAATCTTTGATGACGTACTGGAAAACACGGAAGTACTAGTATTTACTGGCTGCGATTTAGAGACAACTGTCGCCGGATTTGCTGGCCAGATTGGTAGCATAATGTGCCATTGGTTTAAGGAAGCTGGCATAAAAATAATAGCTATAGCTCCTGACTGCAACTTTACAACAGCTTTACATGCAAACAAATGGATCCCCATAAGGCCTAATACTGACGTAGCACTCTACTTGGCTATAGCTTACATCTGGATTAAAGAGGACATGTACGACAAAGAATATGTGAAGACCCATTGTGTCGGTTTTGAAGAGTTCAAGCAATACATTCTCGGCGAGGAGGACGGTGTACCGAAAACGCCAGAGTGGGCTGAGAAAATAACCGGGGTTCCCTCCAGAGTCATAAAGGCTTTAGCCAGAGTCTGGGCCAAAAAGAGGACATCATTAGCCGCATTCTTTGGTGGACCAAAGATTAGGGGTCCATATTCTCATGAGACAGCTAGACTAGAAGCCGTATGCATGGCCATGCAGGGACTAGGGAAGCCTGGAAGACAGTTCCTTAGGGGATTTTATCCAGCGGCTACTGGAAAGAGGATAGCGCCGATCCCCCAGTACCCGGAGGTTACTAGGTCCTTCGTGGCTAACCCGATGGCCAGATACACGGTTGAAGCCCTCTCGCCAATAATTGTGCCTAAGGTTCTTGTCGCTGACGCAATATTGAATCCGCCCATAACATGGTATGGAACTGGAGCCATAGCCGCTTTGAGGGAAGATCAATTTAAGAAATATGTTTTTCCGCCAGAAGGGCACCCAGGCATCCATATGATATGGAACGCTAACTGCTGCTATATCACGTGCTGGAACGGCAAAATATTGGAGGCGTTCAGAAGCCCACAGATAGAGTTTATTGTCGCTGTCTCTCCTTGGCTTGAGAACGAAGCTGTTTTCGCCGACATAATACTTCCAGCCCAGACAATATTTGAGCATGAGGATCTAATACAAACAACCCGTGCTGCCGTGGGCGCTGTTGCCCTTCAAGAGAAATGTATTGATCCTATAGGCGAATCAAAGAGCGATTATGAAATATGTCGAATGTTGGCTGAAAGACTAACGAAGGAATTTAATAGACCTGAGCTACTCGAAGCCTTTCCGCCGCCAGAGGAGTTTATGAAGAGTTTATATGAAAAGACGTATGCTTTCACAAAATATGGGTTAAGCTGGGAAAAACTGAAGGAAAGAAAAGTATTCATCCCAGATCACCCAACGTGGGAAGAGTGGAAACAGATTCAAAATGATATAGCCGCTAAATATGGGCCGACATGGGGCTCGAAACCGGGCTTAACATGGTTCTACGAATTGCCTGAGGGTAAGGGTCTAGAAACCCCAACTGGTAAGCTGGAGATAGTTTCAACAGGCTTAGCTAAACACTTCCCTGATGATGAGGAGAGACCCCCGTTGCCGCGTTTTATACCTTATGGTGAGACTCATCAGGAAAGTCTGTTTCATCCTAGGGCTAAGAAGTATCCGCTGTTATTAGTGTCGAATCATCCGAGGTGGAGGTTCCATGCTCAGGGTGATGATATAACGTGGCTCCGAGAGATACCTACATGTAAGGTTAGGGGATCGGATGGATATTGGTATGAGCCAGTATGGATACACCCATCGGACGCCGTTAAGAGGGGTATAAAACATGGAGATATAGTTAAAGTCT
Organism: Bathyarchaeia archaeon; assembly: GCA_038867895.1. Taxonomy (GTDB): domain Archaea; phylum Thermoproteota; class Bathyarchaeia; order Bathyarchaeales; family DTEX01; genus DTEX01. The sequence goes on from JAWBXL010000068.1 coordinate 3,370, forward strand.
ATAATGAGAGAGGAGCAGTCCTATGCGGAGCATATGTAACGGAGAGAATAATGCCAGGATGCATTCTAGTACACCACGGATCAAGAGCAGACATAATATCAACAGACCCGCTCATAGATAGAGGTGGGGCGATAGATATACTCATGCCGCCTAGGCCAATCTCTAAGAATACTGTGGGCCAAGTGTGCAATGGAATACTTGTCGAGGTAGAAAAGGTGAACATCTCCGAGCTAATGGAGAAATATCCTAATGCTTTTGGGCGGAAATTACATAAGGACACTGGCCCATATTATGAGTCGTGGGTTGTGGGGTGAGATGGTCATGGGGAAAGTTTTTGTTATAGATGTTGGTAAGTGTAATGGTTGTTATTGTTGCCAGATAGCCTGTAAGGATGAGCATGTTGATAATGATTGGAGCCCCTACGCAAAGCCGCAGCCCGACACTGGCCACTTCTGGCTTAAGCTAGAGGAGTTTGAGAGGGGAAGTGTACCAAAGGTTAGAGTAACATATATACCGCGCCTCTGCATGCACTGTGATGACGCCCCCTGCATCCAAGCATGCACAATAGGCGCAATAAAGAAGAGGCCTGATGGAATAGTCCTCATAGACCCAGAGAAGTGCAATGGTTGTAAAGCATGTATAAGCGCATGCCCATACAATGCTATATATTTTAACGAGGAACTTAAGATCACCCAGAAGTGCACGATGTGCGCGCATATACTTGATGGCGTAGACCCATTAGTTAAAATTCCTAGGTGCGTCGAAGTCTGCCCGCATGATGCAATAATCTTTGGAGAGGAGGAAGATCCAAAAATAAGGGATCTCATAAATAAGTCCGAGACGCTAAATCCAGAATGGCAAAAAAGGCCGTTTGCGATTCCATATAATGGGAATAGGTTTAAGCCAAGAGTATATTATCTTAATCTGCCAAGACCATTTATAGCCGGAGAAGTATATGATCCTGAGATCGATGAATGTTTAGAGGGTGCCAGAATAACCCTAACAGACACAAAGACTGGAAAAACATATGTTACTGAGACAGATGAGTTCGGGGACTTTTGGCTCGAAAACCTGGAGTGGGGACACGCATACACAATCAAAATAGAAAAAGATGGATACATTCCGTGGGTTCTAGAAGACATAAAAACCGATAAAGACGTGAATTTAGGCGAAATAACACTCCTAAAAAGAAAGAAGTAAACTGCGGTTTCCTCATCCATTTATTTTTCTCTAATGATTCATTATACTAAGCAAAATTCACATTTTTTGTAAACCCTCAAAGCCTACCCTTAAACTGGCACGGTTATAGCTGGGCTATTGGTGCTCTTCGCGTTGGTCTCACGCCGTGGACATAGAGGGGCATGAGACTCTATGTCTAGAAAAACTGAAATTTCTATTCTCTAAAACATAAAGACTTGATATATAAGATGTAAATTCACTAAGACAATAATTTTCTAATGATTAGACACTTGCTCTTGCGGGCATTTTCCAAGGCAAAAAGGAATTATCTCTAGGAGGATTATGCGCCTAAATAATTAGTTGGATTATCGCCAGGGCTACTATGAGAGCCGCTAATAGTTTTAATGCTTTCTTGCTGAATTTTTGCGCTTCTTCATTCTTCTTTGCGTCTACGAGTCTCATGATGTAAACCGAGACCGAGAGGTTGTAAAGGAATATTGCGTATATTGAGAGCATCATCCTATCGGCGAAAGTTAAATAACCTATAGGAGGGATGCCGCTGAGCAACGCTAAATGGAAAGTCGTTGCCGACATCAATGTTGTCACACCTAAGCCTATTCTCTGGCCAAAGTTCTGGGGTGAAATGAAGAAGGTCAAAAGCGATATCGTTGTTATAACTATTACCGGTAGAATGCTTTTAACGAAGGAAGATAGTATAGGTCTTCTTAATTTGATGCTGAAAACAAATCTGGAGTAAACCTCGCCGCCATAGGAGTGCTCAGTTACAGCGGCTTCGAACCCTTCTATTTCCCAACCGGCAACGTTAACCTCTTTATCGATGCTTGAGGTTTGATCCGCCTTAAAAATTAGACAGGAAGCATTTAGTCTTTTATGCTCTAGCTCCACTGTAAGCGTATGGGTCTTAAATGGGTATTTTGAGAAGTCAAAGGTTTTTATGAAGTCCCCTCTGACACGATACTCCAAATATCCATTGTCCGCATCCACTTTAACCTCATATCTTGTTAGAAAACCGTTAACAAACTCGAACTCCCTTACTTCTTCCAAGCTTATTTTTGAGGGGGTCAAACCTAAACCACAAATAAAAATCTAAACGGTAACTGCCCGCGGACAAATCCACCTTCTCAACATTCACAAGCCAAACTCCAACCTCAACACTCGCAAGATCTGGTGGAAAGCTTTCGGCTCTCACATTAAACATTATAATAGTTGATGAAAGGAATAGAAATAAAACGAATAATAGCGCCTGCTCAATCCTCATTAAATTCACCATTAATTTTTGCCTCATAACAGGCTCAAATATTTAAAACTTTCGCAACCAAAATCGCTGAGCCACGGTTTGGGCGCCAGCTCAAAAGATTAACGCGGATGCGAATATAAAATTTTACCGATAAAATGGTGCGAGGGTAAGATTTAAACTTAAATTTACTGGTAAATTTTTCAGGTTATTTTAGAGAGCATCAGTTTAGCTACTTCTTTTCTGTTTTAGTATGCCATGCACTTAACGGTGACTAACGAGACGTAGTTTAAGTAAATCTTTATTTTATCTAGCAGATCTAAATCAACCATATCATAATCTAGAATTCTTATTTGAAGCAATGAAAAAGGAGAATTTAACTCTAATAATTGTAGGTGGAGGAAAATATCTTTCTAGTCTAAAGAATACTGCGAGTGACCTTAAAATAAATGATCGAGTATTATTTGCCGGATGGGTTCCCTATGAGAGTTTATCTCAATATTTGTGTAGAGCAAAGGTTGGCGTCGTAGGTCGTCCCTTCATCAAAAACATAGAATATCCGTATACGATTCCAGTAAAAGTTTATGACTATTTGGCAGCTGGGTTACTATAGCGGGATATGGCTCCGCAAACTCTTTTCTGGGAGAATTCATAGGAGAAAATAATATAGGCATTTATGTTAATCAACAAAATCCCGAAATCCTAGCTAGTAGCTTAGCAACTTTGGTTAAGGAATATGATAGATATATTGAGAGGGCGAGGGTGCTGGCAATGAAGTTTGATAGGAAAGAGTTATCTAAAAAGTTGGTGGAAGTGGTTAATAGCAT
>JAWBXL010000069.1:0-6489 GCA_038867895.1 Bathyarchaeia archaeon
CGAGGTGAAGTATAAAACCATAGGCGACGCGGCTCCTCTTGGGATATGTGGCTCCGCCATAATAGACGCTGTGGCGGAAATGTTGAAGTGTGGGATAATAAACAGTAGAGGAAGATTTAATTTAAATATAAAAACGCCAAGACTCAGGGTTGTTGATGGGACTCCTGAATTTGTGCTTGTATGGCGAAGCGGAAGCGGAACTGGTAAAGAAATAGCGATTACCCAGAAGGACGTGAACGAGGTGCAGCTGGCGAAGGCAGCGATATTTACAGGGTGCTGGATCTTAATGAAGAGGAAAAATGTAAAAGTGAATGATGTCGACCAGCTTCTAGTTGCGGGCGCCTTTGGAAGCTACATAAACCCTGAAAATGCAAAGTTAATAGGCTTGGTGCCCGATGTCCCTGTTGAAAAAGTGAAGTTTGTAGGTAACACGGCACTGGCTGGTGCGAAAATGGCTTTAATCTCAGCTAAAGAAAGGGAAACGGCAGAAAAACTGTCAAAAAGTATCCGTTACCTTGAGCTTGCAAGCGATCCAGATTTTCAATTAGAGTTTGCGGAAGCCGCGTTTTTACCACACAAAAATTTGGACAGATTCCCATCGCTAAAAGAATTCTTCAAAAAGCGTAAACAATAAAGGAATATGCAAACTCCATTAAAACCGAAACCGTTTAATCCCCCCATTGCGAAAATTTTTTATATGTATTTTTTTTATATGATATTTCTAAATAAAAAAATGAGGGTAATAGTGTGGATGTTCAAAAAGCTCTTGGTAATTTGAAGGAAATAAGGAATCGTTTAGCGCCGTTTAGATCTTATGTCCCGGAAGCTGCCCAGTTGGATGAAATAATAAGTGCTCTGGAGGCGGGAAATGTGCAGGAAGGAAGAGAAAGGCTTACTCAATTTAGAAAGGCTATGGAACGTTATATGTCGATGGCACCGGAAAGAGTAAAACCTTTGTTAGATGCAGTTGATAGCACGTTGAAAGAGCTTGAATAGCAAAATTGGAACATGTTTGCGTCAAAATGATTGAAAAAATTTTTACCCTTTTTTTGTGGTCTTTCTTGACGGGATCATTCTACTTATTAGTGTCGATTGGTTTCCAAATAATTTGTGGAGTGATGAGAATTTGGCACATAGGATACAGCTACATGTTCATTCTTACAGCATATTTAACGTGGTTCTTTATGAGGGATCTAGGATTGGGATTAATTCCATCAATAGCTGCGACGGTTACAGTTCAGATCGCATTTGCAATCTTAATATATAAAGTTATAATGTTCAAATACATTGTTGAGGAAGAGGAATCTCTCTTGCTAGCTTCACTTTTACTTATATCATTAATTATTCGTGAGGCTGTAAACTTCTTTTACCCCCCATATGTGGGTGTTAATTTACCAGAAATTTCTAAAGAGGTCATTTATGTTATTGGAAGCGCTTTTTCAGTCCAAATGCTTATAGTGGCGCTTACTTCGCTTGCTTTACTTGGCTTGTTTTTACTCTTTTTCTTGAAGACTCGAATTGGTTTACAGATCAGGGCCACAACTATGGATTTGCATACCGCCGAATTGCTGGGGATAAATAGGGAGAAGGTTTATCTACTTGTCTCCATCCTCTCACTTATACCACCTATGGTTGCCATGTATCTTACAGCTCCTATATGGGGCGTCCATCCCGATATCGGATCCGAATATTTCCACAATGCTTTGCTAGTCAGTGTATTGGGCGGTATGGGTAACTTAATGGGCTCGTTGGTAGCAGCTTACGTCCTCGGCCTTATCAATTCCTTCGTTCACATATTTCTTGGAGAACCAAGGTTAGGCCTCTTAATCTCATTTATATTTATCTTAATTGTGCTTATTATAAAGAAGGAAGGATTAACGAAGGGCGAAAGGCTCTGGTGAGGTGGATGGTGAAAATTAGGAACTTTATAGTGGAACTCAAAAGGGATCGCGTTGAAATTCGCATTGGAGAACGTAAGTTTCAGTGGACTATAGAGCCAAGGTTCTGGAGAAATCCAATATTGGGTGGGTTGTTTCTATCATTGCTACCAATTATATGCCATTTATTTTCTCCAGCCTTTCTTCCAGTAATTACTAACGCCAATATTTATTCAAGTATAGGTATAAGCATGATACTTATCACTTTGGGGGCAGGAAGATTAAACTTCGGACCACAACTCTTCATAGGACTTGGGGGATACATTACAGCTCTGCTAACTAGCCGCTACAGCGTTATTTATGCTGGTTTATCTCCTTTACAAACACTTCCTATAATAATAATTATTTGCGGCTTGGTAGGCATAGCTGAGGGTGTTATTGCTCTTTTTAGGAGGGGAATTTACTATGCGTTATTAACCCTTTTGCCGCCCCTAATATTTCTTGAAGTAACATACATTTGGGCAGACATATTTAAGGGCGAAGTAGGTCTAGCCGCCATCCCACCTATTATAGACACAGGTTCTTCTCGCATAAATATGTTAGCTTACAGTTATTTATCTTTAGCTATGGTACTCATATTTCTGTTTATAGGTCATAGAATTATGGATTCGCGGCTTGGTATTCAAATGGCCGCCATTACGGATGACGATGAAGCCGCTCAAATATTTGGTGTGAATCTTAAGTTTGCTAAGCTTTTAATTTCTGCTATAGGGGGTGCTTTGATGGGGGTTTGCGGATGGTTTAACGCGCACTATTTTGGAACATTCGCTGGTATAACATATCTTACTTTCTTTTATATGATGAAGGTGTGGCTGATATTCTTTGTGGGTGGTCGTGCAATTTTCGCTGGCATAATAGGAGGATATTTTGTTGGCTTTCTCGATTCGGTGCTGATGCGCTTAACTGCTGCCTATCGCATGGAACTGCTTCAGCCAGCGCTGTATCTTTGCATACTACTTGTAATTATGAACGTCTTGGGATATGATGGTTTGTGGGGGATGTACCGCAAACGCCGATATAGAGAATACCGCGCCAGATTAAAATTGAGGTGATAATGTTGGCAATTCTTGAAATTGCAAACTTAACAAAAACTTTTGGTGCCCTTAGAGCCGTTGATAATGTATCATTCGATGTAAAAGAAGGGGAGATTGTTGGTTTAATAGGACCCAATGGAGCTGGCAAAACTACCCTTATAAACGTAGTTACTGGTCTGCTCAAAGCCGACTCAGGGTCGATAAAATATAAGGATATAAATATTACGAACTTACCCCCACACAAAATATGTCATCTTGGCATTAGTAGAACGTTTCAGAATCCAAGACCCTTTCCTAATATGACAGCTATAAACAATGTCTTAGTTGCTGTATTAGGTGGTGGGAAAAGACGGAGAATGAGTTTAGCTGATGCTGCAGCATTAGCTGTCGAGTATTTGGAGTTTGTGGGGCTTTTTGGCAAAAGAAATATACTAGCACGTGACCTATCATTTTACGAATTAAGAATGCTCGAGCTGGCTAGAGCGCTTGCAACGGAGCCGAGGCTTGTTTTTATTGATGAAGTTATGGCCGGACTAAATCCAGCAGAAGCATCAAAGGCCGTTGAATTAATAATGAAAGCCAGAGACGACTATGGTTTAACAATAATTTGGGTTGAGCACGTTATGAGAGTAATCATGGAGGCTGCTGAGAGAGTTATAGTTCTTCATTATGGGAAAAAAATTGCTGAAGGCACGCCTAAAGAAATTTCAAGGGATAAAAAGGTTATTGAAGCTTATCTTGGTGAGGAGCATGCTTGAAGTGAAGGGTTTAACTGTCCGTTACGGTCGCATAGTGGCTGTCGAAAATATAAACTTTGAGGTGAGAAGAAATGAAATAGTTGCACTGTTAGGTTCAAATGGTGCAGGAAAATCATCGACTCTAAAGGCTATATCGGGTGTGATCCCAATCGAAAGGGGAAGTATAACATTTAATGGAGAGGATCTTAAAGGAAAATCTCCGCACGAAATAATTGAAGCTGGAATTGCTCAAGTCCCCGAAGGAAGAAAAATATTCCCATATTTAACTGTTGAAGAAAATTTATTGGTAGGCGCGGTTACCGCCAAAGCTTGGCACCGCAGAAAAGAAAATTTAGAAAAAGTTTACAATATTTTTCCTGTACTGAAAGAGAGGAGAACGCTAATGGCCTCTCAACTCAGCGGTGGAGAACAGCAAATGCTCGTCATTGGTAGAGGTTTAATGGCCTGTCCTAAACTCCTTATGCTAGATGAACCCTCACTGGGTCTAGGTCCCCGAATCGTATCCGAAGTATACAGAGTGCTAGAGAAGCTGAGACGAGAAGAAAATGTTACAATTTTTCTATCCGAGCAGAATGCAAGAATGGCATTGAAATTATCCGACAGGGCCTATATTATGGAAAATGGCAGAATTGTTATAGCTGGGGAAAGTACAAATCTTATAAACAACGATCAAGTTAAAAAAGCCTATTTGGGGATATAAATGAAAAAAGGAAGGAATTTCAGTCCTGAAAAAATCGGTGAGAAACATGAAGCCTTGGAAGGAATAAGGGTAATTGACATGACACATGTAATATACGGTCCCGCTACAGCGATGCTGTTGGCACAGTTTGGTGCCGAAGTTATAAAGGTTGAGCAGCTTCATATTGGAGATGAATTTAGAGGGGCAACGTTTTGGGGAAAATATATTCGACATGCTAGTCCATTCTATCTTTACCTAAATCAAAATAAATATTTTATTTCAATTGATGTAAAAACTCCTGAAGGAAAAGAAATAATATATAAGCTTGCGAAAATTTCAGACGTGTTTATTGAGAACTTTGCTCCAGGAACTACCCACGCATGGGGGATTGGATATACACAATTAAGCAAAATAAACCCGAGAATAATCTACCTAAGCGAATCTACTTATGGTCAATATGGTCCTTTAAGGTTTTATCCAGGCTTTGATCTACTAGCCCAGGCGGCATCAGGGGTAGCGGCTATTACTGGCATACCTGGCACAGACAAATACTTTAAACTACCAGATTACCTCGGAGATTTTCTGCCAGCTTGGACTGGTTTTATATCGATATTAGCTGCTATTTATTATCGAGAAAAGACAGGAAGAGGGCAATACATTGATTTATCTCAGTGTGATGTTTTAATGCGAGCCATCCCGCATTACACATATTTCAGCATAACCGGAAATGAACTGGAGCGCAGTCGACATGACCCATGTATGGTGCCAAGTGGAATATTCAAGACACGCGATGAGAAATTTGTTGCAATATGTGCACCAACTAATAAAGAGTTTAAAGCGATTTGCAGAGCAATTGGTAGAGAAGATTTGCTAAAGAACGAGCGATTTAATAACGTGTTCGAGAGATTAAAACCGGAAAATGCTCAGGTTATTAATGAGATTGTAGAAAAGTGGGTTAGTTCTCTTACCTTAGATGAAGTAATTGAGTTGGCTGAGAAATATTGTTTTTCCGCTGCTCAAGTTATGGACGAAGTTCAAATTGCAAATGATCCATGGCGTTGGAAGCGCGGTAGCATTATTGCTATTGATGATGCTATGTATGGAAAACTTATCATGCCTGGACCAGCCTTTCAGATGAGCGAGACGCCTGGCCGTACAAAATGGGCTGCAAGACCTGTGGGCTACCACAATAAATACGTACTCATGGAACTCCTCGGGTTATCCGAAGAGGAGGTAAAAGAACTTGAAAGCAAAGGAGTTATAGGATACTGGGATGAAAGACCCGGTTTAGTGCCTCCAAGCTATTACGATATAGCTAATGATCCTATCTTCAATTATAGAAAGAGAAGAGAGTGATACAATATGAGCAAGGAACGAGTGTTAACGAAGTATGCCAAAAAAGCGAGAGGTCTTGTCTCCTCCGAGGAAATTGCAAAATTTTTTGAGGTGGATGATAAGCCCGAAATATTCAACGACATTGTTGTCATAGATGTTAGTTATGCAAACTTTGCCGGGATCTATGCCTCATCAATTCTAGCTGAATTTGGAGCAGAAGTGATTAAAGTTGAGCCACCAGAAGGTGATCCAGCAAGATTTATGACGCCGAATGGAGTTAATCTTAAAGGAGTAGGCATACCATTTCTGATCGAGGCGCGGAACAAACGTTTCATAACATTGGATTTGGAAAATAACGAAAAAGATCGGGAAAAATTTAAGAAGTTAGCAGCAAAGGCGGATGTTATAATTGAGACTTACGAGCCTGGTAAAATGGATTCTATTGGTATTGGTTATAAACAATTGAGCCAAATAAATTCGAAGTTAATTTACGTGGCCATTAGCACATGGGGTCAACTTCTTCCATATGAGGGAGCTGCAAGGATTCCGGATTCCGATATAACAGCCCAAGCTCTTTCCGGAATTGCCTCTCTGATAGGCGATATAAAAACTGAACCCGAACCATTCAATTGGCCAACAAGGGCTGGATCATGGATTTCGTGGTATATAGCTGGTGTTCATGCAGCAGCTGGAATAATGCTCGCATTATTGTATAGGCGTAAAAGCGGTAAAGGTCAAATGATAGA
>JAWBXL010000070.1:0-6358 GCA_038867895.1 Bathyarchaeia archaeon
TAGCCCAAGAACGCTAGTGAGAGATTTCGCTCAAACAATTCATCCAGCTTTTCCTAGAGAAAAGTATCGTGGGAGAGTAGACAATGTGGAGGTGAAAGCAGAGGTGCTAAAATACCTCTTTAATAGAGGCTATGGGGTCGGCATACTTAGGAAGAGAAGCGCTTTAATGGGGGAGATGGAAGCCTTCCCACTGCTCGGATCAGAGGACGTGGCAATCCTCCTCAGCAGCGTGGAGTAGGAGTAGAGGCTATCCCAGAATATAGAACAGTTTAACATATTTAATCTAAAATCTTAATTTTTTTAACCGAATCCTTTTCCTCTAACTTTTTCTGATCATCACTGCAACATTATGTCTTCGGCCCCTTTTTCATGGATGTTATCCGAATGTTGTTACTGATGATCAGAATTCGATAATATTATTGAGACACCACACCAATTCATATAGGAAGGATCACTGCCTCAAAAATCCCTTTTCAACGAGCTTGGCCCTATTGACCAGATTTCTGGGAACCTGGTCCTTTAGAATTCTGACGGCTTCCTCGCTTACCACCAGCGCCGTCATATCAAGTGCTTCCTTGGAGCCACCAGCGCAGTGCGGTGTCACAATAACATTATCGAATTTGAGGAGAGGACTTTCTAGGCTAACAGGCTCCTTAGAGAATACGTCAAGACCAGCTCCGGCTATCCTCCCTTCCTCCAGAGCTTTTACAAGCGCCACCTCATCCAACACAGGCCCCCTAGACGTGTTAATTAGGTAAGCTGTTGGCTTCATTAAGCATAGTTCTCTATAGCCAATCATGCCTCTAGTCTCATTGGTTAAGGGGACATGTAATGTGATGATATCGGACTCTCTGAGGAGGGTTTCGAGGTCAATAAGATCGACGCCTATTTCCCTAGCTATTTCTGGCGTAATATATGGGTCATAACCAAGAACCTTCATGCCGAAGCCCTTAGCTATCCTAGCGACCCTACGGCCTATAGCGCCGAGTCCAATTATCCCAATTATCTTACCTTGAAGGTCGCGGGGAACAAATTGCTCAGGAATCCCTGTTTCCTCCTGCCTAATCCATTTACCGGATCTAATAAAATTGTTCAGACTATGTATCTTCCTCGCTAGGCACAGTATGAGTGCGAATGTATGTTCGGCTACGGATTCAGCGTTCGCACCTGCAGCATTAGCGACGTATATGCCTCTCTCAGAGGCTGCGTTCACGTCAATATGATCGTATCCAACCCCGAAGGCTATTATCCCCCTGAGATTCGGCATTGCCGCATCCATAATTCTACCCGTGATCCTGAAGTATTCCGATATTATCACCTTGGGTTTAAGACTCTCAGCCTTACTAATCATCTCCTCCTCATTTTTGCATTTGACCCACATGATCTCTCCAGCAGACTTTAAGATTCGCATCGCCTCCTCGCTCATATAGAAGTGATCTGCACATAAGACTGCTGGTAGTGATCCGCTCCCAGCCATGGGGGCACCTCCACTATTTGGCAAGCAGCCCAATATTATTTTGCCAGAAGCAGCTGCTTAAAATAGTTGCCTGCATACCTTGCGCTGCTGCCTAGCTCCTCCTCTATACATAGTAGCCTATTATATTGGGCTGTTCTCTCACCTCTTGTAACACCAGTCTTGATTTGACCAGCGTTAATCCCCACGACTAGATCTGCAAGCCAAGTATCCTCTGACTGCCCTGAGCGCTCTGAAACAACAATATTATATCCGCTTCTAAGGGCTAAATCAGTTACGTCAAGGGCCTCAGTGAGGGTTCCAGCCTGATTAACCTTAAGCAAAATTGCGTTGGCCGCTCTCATCTCTATGCCCTTCCTCAACCTCTTAAGATTTGTTGCAAATAGATCATCGCCAACAATCTGTATATTTAGGGTTTCTGTCAGCACTGCGTATCCTTCAAAGTCCTCTTCGTGGAATGGATCCTCGATAGACCTTAAGGGGTAGGCTGAGACGAGCTCCTCATAAAAGTCAATAAGCTCCTCTCTACTCAGCTCTCTCCCCATTAAGGAGTATCTTTCAGTCTTATGATTGAAGATATGCGTGGCGGCACAGTCCAAGCCCAAAACAAACTCATTCGAGTAGCCCCCCTCCTCTATAGCCTTTAGGATAGCGTCAAAGGCCTCTCTGGGATCCCTCAAGCCCGGGGGAGTATACCCGCCCTCCACGCCCACGTTCAGAGAATATTTACCGTATTTCTTTGAGAGGATTCCGCCGAGAATCTGATATACTTCAAGGCCCATTCTTATGGCATCCGAGAAGGTTTTGGCTCTAACGGGTATTGCCTGGTGTTCTTGGAAGTCCAGGTCTGTGGCAGCGAGCTTCCCTCCCTCAATAAGGTCTAGTATGGGAATTGGCAATAGATGCGCATTCACACCTCCAATATAGCGGTAAAGCGGAATCCCAAGAGCGTTGGCAGCAGCCTTCGCGACGGCAAGTGAAACTCCAACAATCGCGTTGGCGCCAATCCTTGACTTATTCTCGGTTCCATCCATCTCAATCATGAGCATATCGATTTCACGTTGTCTCCTAACATCCTTCCCTTTAAGGGCTGGTGCCAGAACCTCCATCACATTTCTAACAGCCTTCAGAACCCCCATTCCATGATACCTCTTCTCTCCATCCCTGAGCTCAAGCGCCTCATAGCTCCCCTTCGACCTACCGCTCGGTACAATAGCGGCCCCCCAGAAACCCCCCTCAGTTATAACCTCAACCTTAACAGTCGGCTGCCCACGACAATCAAGCACTTCCCTCGCCCTAACATCCCTTATCAAGAAATCTTTCTCCACAAGAAACACCTCGTACTAGAGATTAATGGGAGAGCTTTAATATAAAAAAGTAGTTAAATATAAATTACTCGGCGATCACCAGAACATTTAGATCCATGACGTTTGTCCCTGTTTGTTTAGTGATTATAGCGTCCCCAAGGGCCTTGAGAGCCTCATAGCAATTATGTCTTTTCAAGCACTCGAATAAATCAATGCCTTCCCGCCTAGCCCTCTCAAGCGTATAGCCATCAACTATCCCTCCAGCAGCATCCGTAGGCCCGTCCGTGCCATCAGTATCAATCGACGCTACAGTGATAAGCTTGCTCCCAGCAATCTTTAGGGCAGCGGCCACGACGAGCTCCTGGCTAGGGCCGCCCTTCCCACATTCACCGGATAGAGTAACTGTTGTTTCACCTCCAGCTATAAGCGCGCATGGCGGGCTTATGGGCTGCCCTCTCCTCTCAACCTCTTTCGCAATGCTTGCCAAAACAATCCCAGCATCTCGGCTCTCCCCCTCAAGAACAGTCGTTAAAATAAGCGATTTCAAGCCCAGCTCCTCAGCTCTTTCCTTAGCAGCCTCACACATAATCCTATTATCAGCTAGAACAATGTTATGGACTCTCCTATCCCTAAACTCCTCCGGCCTCGGGTTCTCTAGGCTAGGGTCTTTGAGACCCCTCCTAAGGTGCTTAATTATTGAAGGAGGGGTCTTCTCCAACAAATCATATCTCTTAAGAACGCTGATTGCGTCCGCGAATGTCGTCGTGTCTGGGACAGTTGGCCCCCATGGTAGCCCTGCAACCTCGTCAACTATTATGAGCCCAATTACCTCGGCTCCTGGGTGAATATATCTTAGGAGCTTTCCACCTTTCAAAAGCTCAATGTGGTTTCTCACACAGTTAATTTCCTCTATGGTGGCTCCGCATGAAAGGAGTAGCTCGGTAACTCTTATTAAATCTTCTAAGCTTATGCCAATGCCAGCTGGCATTGGCATAAGCGCTGAGGCGCCGCCAGTTATTAAGCAGAAGATTAGATCTCCATCCCTAGCCATCCTCGCTATCTCCAGCACTCTTCTTGCACCCTCCAAGCCATCCTCATTGGGCATAGGATGCGAGGCCCTCACAACCTCTATGTTCCTCAATTTCATTGTTTCATCATCCTTAACTATTATGAGACCTCTGCTAATGTTCTCGCCCAGTATCTCATCCAGCGCCTGAGCTATTGAGAATGTTGCCTTCCCAGCCCCAATAACGTATATGTTCCTCAGCCTTGAGAGGTCATAGACTAGGTCTTTAATGATTAATTTGTTATCCCTAATGTAAACAGCTTTCTTCGTGAGTTCGTATCCATTCACGGCCATAATGGCACGCTCAATTATGTCTACAGTAATCTCTCTGCCTTTACAATTGCCATGCGAAACTATCTCCTCCCTATTCTTAATAATTTGTGGATTCATATTCAATCACGTAAACGGGTACGTTAAATATGATTCATACCACGTTATCGCCCAATATAATCGGCTACTGGAGATAAAATAACTTAGTGGCAAAGCAAAGTATGCTGGAAGAAACTTTAGAAACCATTTTAATTTTTCAGATCTAATGATAATCCTTCCTCGGTTTTATTTCACGCCGCCTGAACTCCTTAATGAATTCTACTAGATTGTCAACGTATATCTCAAACATCTTTTTTCCTCTCTCACTATCTGCCTTCGTTGGATCGCCTAACACGCCTGTTGAACTAATTCTACTCCACCAATCCATGAATTGAACGTTTCCTCCCGCCACGCCGAATGACGTTGCCCCCGGTTCAGCTCCCCACTTTATAAACTTTGATTTTTCAATGTTCCAGTCTCTTACCGCCTTGCTCATATCAACGCTTTTAGGATCTAGATAGAGCATTAATGATGTCTCTAGATCGCATGCGTGAGCTGCTTCGCCTTTCAATAATTGAAAAACTTCGGGGGCAAGTGATATATATGTTAAGGACGCACATATCGCCTGTGTTTCAAGCGTTATTCTTCTTGCAGCAATCTCCATTAATGCTGTGTTACTCCCATGACCGTTAACAATTATTATCCTCTTGAAGCCATGATGTGCTAAACTTTTACCTATATCTATTACAAATCTTATTAGGGTTTCATGGCCTATATGAATGGTGCCCGGAAAATCCATGTGATGCTCGTTATACCCGTAACAAACTGGCGGCATAACTAACGCTTCTTCAGGTATCCTCTCAGCAGCAGTCTCACAAATCTTATAAGCCAGAAATACGTCAGTTTTTAAAGGTAGATGTAAGCCATGCTGTTCAGTTGAACCCACAGGGATAAGGGGGACTCTCTCCATTTTAACAGCATCCTTAACTTCAGCCCAACTCATATCCTCATAATGAATTTTCATTTTCATATAATGCCCGCCCTATTCCTGAGCAATAATTATGAGCCCAAAACCTTTAAGTTTTTTGTTTAAATTGCCCCATTACTCATGCCACTTTTACGGACATAAAATAGATAGTAGCATTTCAGATTGAAATCTATTACGTGAAGCAATGCTAAATATAATTCGCGTATTTGTAGACCTTGGCCCCGACTAAATAGATAACCTTTTCCATCCAAATAAACAACAATTCTCCTTTACATGCCCATAATGGTTGTTGAAAAATACTTAAACAGGGAGACGTAGTGTATGAAGTTGAGGAAACCGCATTCGAAGTATATTTTATTAATTTTTATCCGCAATGAGCAAAAACTCGAGTAGAAGTAACATTTTATAATGTAATAACGAAGGCGACGTAGACACGCTCTGTAGAAGCCGTGATAGAGGTTATGGTGGAAGTGGTATAGGAAGTTGTGTAGATGCAGGAACAATCTCTTCAGATAAAAAATATCTTTGCGCCCCTCCAGAATGGGTTGATGCAGGGACTCTCAGTGTCACTTAACTTCTGACACTATTATTGTTTCAGATACCTATGTATTCTAGAACTTTTATAGGCCGTTATGATGATGTTTTTCGTCTTCATGTCTGTAGTAGGCCACTAAGTTCGCCCGCTCTATTTCTTCTACTACGTTATGCGGTTGGGATAAGAAGAATTCATAATCGAAGCAATTGAAAAAATGATTGAGAAGAAGAAAATAGCTGCGGATGATGAGATGGAGGAGCTGAAGAGGCTGGCGCTTGAAAAGAAAGGAGGAAACAAGAACAGGGTGACTTTACTCACATGTCTGGAGGTTTGTGGTGGCGACCTGCAGAAAGCCAGAAAACTCTTTAAGACAATAAAATCCGGTAAGTGAAAAATGAAATAAACTCCATTTTTTCTGTTTGGAGTGTGGTTTAATGGTGTTACACCTGAAAGAAGCCCGGAAAAAGAACGAAAACCTTGTAGCCTTCAGAATTCCGAGAGAGTTAAGTGTAACACTCCGAAAAATGGGTGTAAACCCGAAAGAAGTATGCTTAAAAGCGCTTTACGAAATCGCAAAAAGAAACAGCCTCAGCGCAGCCTTGAATCAAGAAAAGCCCATTTCAGGCCACATTTCAAAAAATAAGCCTGTTTTATTGGAGCCGGGGACGGGATTCGAACC
>JAWBXL010000071.1:0-6285 GCA_038867895.1 Bathyarchaeia archaeon
TATCTTCTAGCCATTTTTGAACCGTGAACCCAGCCTGCATAAAGCTCAAGCTTACTTTCTGTTAACACTTTTGCTAGGGCTGTTAGGCATGAGTGCCTAAAAAGGTATGGCCAAACATCCCTCCTCAACCCAGCCCTCTCAGCAAGTCTCTTCACCAGCTTCCTGAAGTAATGGTAGCTCATCGCCTCGCTTTTGGAGTTGTTGCTTAGTGATATCCATAGCGGTGTATCTGGGTCATGTCTCTTGGGATGCTTCACCAGCCAGTCTAATAGGAGTCTATGGCTCGCAACCAGCGGTATCCTCTTGACGCCCGTCTTGCCGCATACAGATATTAGGCAGTAATTGTCCCTAAACTCTACGCTTCCAACCTTCATAGTTAATAGCTCGCTTGGCCTTAATGCCGCCTCGAATAGGACTGATATCAGCGCCCTATCGCGCTCATTCTCAGCGGCATTAATCATGGCCTTAACATCATCGATTGACAGCAGAGACTCTGGCTTAACCCTGCTGTCTCTATCATCAACCCTCATAGGTATCCAAGCGACCTCAGGGGGCAGTGGAGTTTTCCTATCGCAGCTCCCATATTTAGCATATTGAACCAGTTTCCTAACAGCCATCTTAAGGCTGTGCTTAGTCCACTCCCTATAGGGCTGCCGATTAATCCACGCGACCACGCGTTCAATATCATGCTTAGTGGCAGCCGAGGGGTCAAACGCCACATGCCTAAATATCTTAGATAGATGGTTTGCGTACTTCAGAACCCTGGCCTTAGATAAGCCTAAACTCTCTAAGTGATCTAAGAACTTTAGCAGTAGCTTACTATGTTCTAGACCGCTAAGTCTAGCCCTGGCAGCCTCAAGCCTCTTACCAACATCATGTATATCCGCATTCACACTAAACTCTGTACCCGAAGACTTAAAAGGAGAGGCTATGTGTAAGGCACCAGAACTAGAGGTATTGGTGCCGCGGGCCGGACTTGAACCGGCGACAGCCCGGTTTCAGGGGCCTTTCTCTTCAGCCGGGTGCTCTCCCAACTGAGCTACCGCGGCTATTTTTAAAATATTATTTAGGCTTTTTATAAAATTTTTGGGTGTGTAGAGTGGGTTTTCTTAGAAATGTTTTTGAGGAATTTGTTCTCTGTATAGAATTTGCAGAGGAGGAGCCTTGAGCGGGATACCTATTGAGAAATTTGGGTGGATTCTCAAATCCTCTTTGGAGATTCTTGAAAAGCATCCCTTATGTGATAATTGTTTGGGTAGGCAGTTCGCTCTTCTTGGCTTTGGTCTAGATAATTCTGAGAGGGGTAGATCAATAAAGATGTTGCTTGCTATGACTGCCCACGAGTTGTCTCTTTCAGCGGAGAAAAAGGTAAAGGATATGGGTGTGAAGATTCTGAGGATTCTGGCAGCCCACGGCTCCTCCAAAGTGGCGCGTGATCTGCTTAAAAAGATGGGGAGAAGAGCTGGTGAGGAGAAGAGGTGCTTTTTATGTGAGGATCGCTTTAAAAATCTTCAGCCCATAGTTGATAGTATTATAGAGCGGCTCAGAGAGTACGAGTTTGATAATTTTCTTGTCGGCATTAAGCTTCCGCTTGAGGTTGAGGAGCGTGAAGACGAGTTTAAGGCGGAGTTCAATATTCAATATGGCGAGAGCATAAAAAATGAGTTGAGCAGGATTATTGGGAAGGAAATATCCCAGAGACTTGGAAAAGAAGCTGATTATATGAAACCACAGATAGTTATTCTTGTAAACCCGTTTACCGAGGAAATCGATTTACATGTTAATTCACTCTTCATAGTTGGTAGATACAGGAAGATTATTCGCGGTATACCGCAATCAAAGTGGGTCTGTATAAAATGTCATGGAAGGGGCTGCGCAAGATGTAACTGGACTGGAAAAATGTATCCTGAATCTGTTGAAGAACTTATTGCAAAGCCTATTCTCGAGGCAACTCTTGGGAAGGAAACAGCCTTTCACGCAGCTGGACGCGAGGATAGGGATGCCCGCATGCTTGGTCGCGGTAGGCCTTTTGTAATAGAGATCAAGGAGCCGAAAAAGAGAAACATAGACTTAAAAAACCTTGAGAGAACTATTAATGAGTATGCGAGAGGAAAAGTTGAGGTGCTGAACCTTAAGTTTGGCGATAAAGAAACCGTAAGGAAGCTTAAGAAGATGGAGGATGCTCAAAAAGTTTATAGAGTCATTGTTAAATTTAATAGAGAGATTACTGATGAGGAGATAACAAGGCTGGAGAGGGAATTAACGGGGGTGATGATTCGCCAGCGTACGCCATTAAGGGTATTGCACCGTCGGGCGGATCGTTTGCGAGAGAAATATATATATGAGACAAAGATAAAAAGGTTGTCGGCGGATAGTATTGAAATGAGAATAAGGTGTCAGGGAGGCTTGTACGTGAAGGAGCTTGTAACTGGGGATGAGGGGCGAACGGAGCCGAGTGTTTCAAAGATAGTTGAGGCTAGAGCTGAGCCAATAGAGTTGGATGTACTAGAAGTTATAGCATAAGAGGTGAACCGTAATGCCCATATCTCATGGATACCGCAGGAAAACCCGTGCCCTCTTAAGCAGGAGCCCGAGGGAGAGGGGGAAAAACCCGCTGAGTAGACTATTGTATGAATATAGGCCAGGAGATAAAATAGTTGTTGATATAAACCCGAGTGTCCATAAGGGTATGCCGCACCGTAGGTATCATGGTAGAGTGGGTGTTGTTATTGGCAAAAGAGGAAAAGCATATGAAATAGAGGTAACGCAGGGAGAGACTGTTAAAACGATAATTGTTAGGCCGGAGCATATAAAGCCGCTTACTTAAGGAAAAGATTTGTGGTGAAATAAATGCCAAGAAGGATAATTAAGATAAAACCAGTAACTATTCCGGAAGTTAAGGCGATTCTCGAATCTATAGGTGAGGAGAATATGGATCAATTCCAGCGTAGAACCCTTGACTACGCAGCAAAAATGTCATATTTAGACCCGGAAAACGCGAGAAAACTTTTTGAGGATTTAAGGGCTGAAGGAGTGTTAGAGGAGGAAGAGATTGTTCAGGTAGTAAATGTTATGCCCAAGAGCATTGAAGAATTAAGGGCTATTTTAGCTGGAGGAAGAAAAATAATCGAAACCCAAGTGCTGGAAAAAATCTTAAGTATTTTGGATAAATATAGAAGATAAATAAGTACGTTGCTGTAATAAATAATTGATAAAGGTTTCCAAACTTCAAAATATTTAGTGGGGAATGCGAATTCCATTTTATAGAGAATCATAGCATGAGACCATGCAATAATCTGCGGCTATAATTTTGTGGGCTGGGGGAACCGTGTGATGGAGCGCAGGGAAAGGGAAGCGCAACAAATCTATGAGGAGTATGCTTATGTTCTGGATTTTCTTCTATATGGGAGACCAAGTTTAAGGTTAAAGCGTAGAGGAGGGGCCGTCGTCCAATTAATTGGCGAAAAATATTTTACTTTACTTGAGGCTGTGGTGAGGGAAGGAGTTGTATTAAAGCCATCTGATAGAGTTTACATTGGAAAGGATCATAGGACAGAAATATTATATATAATTGGCAGGATAAGTTATGAGGAACTGACAGTCAACGCTAAGATGGAGCTTGAAAATACAATAGAAAAAATTATCCTGAATAGGGAAAATTATTTTGTCAACTTCTTTAATTCGGCTAGACCAGTAACCCCAAGAATGCATTCCCTAGAGCTCATTCCGGGAATAGGGAAGAAATATATGTGGAAAATCATAGATGAGAGGGAGAAAAAGCCATTTGAAAGTTTTCAGGATTTGCAGAGACGTGTGAATATACCTAGTCCTGCAAAGCTTATAGCTAAGAGAGTTTTGGAGGAGCTTTCAACGGATTGTAAGTATAGACTCTTCACAAAACCTCCATGAGTATAAAAGTAAGGGAAGTATGGATGAGCATTCTCGAAGAGACAAAAAAGATGTTAACGGCATATAAGATACGGCCAAGAAGAAGACTTGGCCAAAACTTTTTAGTTAACGAGGAAATTCTTGATAGACTTATTTCTTATGCCTCCGTTAATGAAGGCGATTCTGTCTTAGAGGTTGGAGCTGGGCTCGGCTTCCTAACGGAGCGCCTTGCAAGGATATCTAGGCATGTAATAGCCGTGGAGATTGATCCAGACTTAGTTAGAGTTCTTATGCGCCGCTTAAACAAGCATAAGAACGTGATTATATTGAGGGGAGACATATTAAGAATAGCGAGTCTGCCACCCTTCAACAAGGTTATTTCTATTCCACCATACTCGATTTCATCCAAGTTAATCTTCTGGCTCCTGAAGAAGAAATTCGACTGCGCCGTCTTGACATTTCAGGAGGAGTTTGGTAAGCGTCTGGCGGCTCAGCCCGGCATAAGTGATTATGGGAGGCTCACGGTGGCAGTCTATTATTATGCTGAGGCTGACCTCTTAGACTTTATCCCAAAAGAGAGTTTTTGGCCTATGCCGGAAGTAAATTCTGTTATTGTTAGATTGAGACCGAGGAAACCTCCGTTCTATGTTAGAGATGAAGAGTATTTCTTCAGTTTTTTACGTGCGGTCTTCACGCAGAAGAATAAAAAGATGAGGAGTGCTGTCAAAGTATTTCTTAGTGATTTTAAGATTCCAAAAGAAGAGGTATATAGTCTATCTAACTTGATACCTTTTCATGATAGGAGGGTTAGGGAGCTCTCTCCGGAGGAGCTTGCGTTAGTATTCAATTACCTTTATGAAAAAATAATGTCTGTTAGGACGAGTTAAAGTAGGCTGCTAGCTTCTTCCGCAAAATATTAAAGTTTCCTAGAGATACTGTTATTTTTGGGGCGCGCTTAAGGGATGCCTATTTCTTTTATTAGAAAAAGAGATGGGCGTATAGTCCCGTTTGATTCAACTAAGATTACGAATGCCATCTACAAGGCTATTCAGGCAGTTAAGGGTGAGGATGGAGAATTAGCCGCTAGGCTCTCAGATCAGGTTGTCGCAATACTGGAAGAGAGATTTAAGGGTAAAATACCCGGCGTTGAGGATGTGCAAGATATTGTCGAGCAGGTTCTAATAAAAAATGGTCATGATGCTGTTGCTAAGGCATATATACTTTATAGACACCAGAGAACAGAATTAAGGGAGAAAAAGAAGCTTTTAGGGGTTTCTGATGACCTTAAGCTCTCGCTGAATGCCATAACAATTCTGGAGAGAAGATACCTCTTAAAGGATGAGACTGGAAAGATTATTGAGACGCCTTCACAAATGTTCAGAAGAGTCGCCAAAGCG
The DNA here is from genome assembly GCA_038867895.1 of Bathyarchaeia archaeon. Taxonomy (GTDB): domain Archaea; phylum Thermoproteota; class Bathyarchaeia; order Bathyarchaeales; family DTEX01; genus DTEX01. The sequence goes on from JAWBXL010000071.1 coordinate 5,286, forward strand.
ATAGCTAAGGTTGACGCCATCTACGATAAAAATGTGAATATAGAGCGGGCTGAGGAAGAATTCTATAGGATTATGATAAACCTTGAGTGGCTTCCAAATTCACCGACGCTCATGAACGCGGGCACCGATATAGGCCAACTTTCAGCCTGCTTTGTGCTCCCCGTCGGTGATTCTGTAGAGGAGATATTTGACGCGTTGAAATACATGGCGCTGATACATAAGTCTGGTGGAGGAACGGGCTTCTCGTTCTCAAGGCTTAGGCCTAAAGGCGACGTCGTTAAGTCAACCATGGGTGTTGCCAGCGGCCCGGTCTCCTTCATGAAGATCTTTGATGTAGCAACCGAGGTGATTAAGCAGGGTGGGCGACGTAGGGGCGCTAACATGGGCATACTTAGGGTAGACCACCCGGATATAATCGAGTTTATTACGGCTAAGGAGAAGGAGGGCGTACTAACAAACTTTAATATTTCTGTGGCCGTTACGGACGAGTTTATGGAGGCCGTTGAAAAGGATGGTTATTATAGCCTAGTTAATCCTAGGAATGGCGCTGTTGTTAGGCGGCTTAAGGCTAGAGATATATTTGATTTGATGGCCACGGCCGCCTGGAAGACTGGTGATCCAGGTCTAATATTTATTGACGAAATTAACCGGAAGAACCCGACGCCTCATATCGGTGCGATTGAGAGCACAAACCCGTGCGGCGAGGTTCCATTATTACCGTATGAGAGCTGTAATCTTGGCTCAATAAACCTTTCTAAGATGGTTGGGGATGGTGAGGTCGACTGGGAGAAGCTTAGGCAGACAGTTAAAATAGCTGTTCGCTTCTTAGATAATGTTATAGACGCTAATAAGTATCCTATACCTCAGGTTGAGGCTGCCACAAAGGCTAATAGAAAAATCGGCTTGGGCGTTATGGGCTGGGCTGAGATGCTGATAAATCTCAGTATACCCTATGATTCTGAGGAGGCAATCGCCATGGCTGAGAAGATTATGGGCTTTA
>JAWBXL010000072.1:0-6234 GCA_038867895.1 Bathyarchaeia archaeon
AGAGGCTGGCTGATAAGGCTCTTAAAAGGTTTAGGCTTGGAGGCTATGTTATCCTTGAGAGCAGCCCAAACAATTACCATGTTGTCTTCGATAGACCCTTCAGATACTGGAGTAAAACGGCTAGGGTTATGGCTTGGATAGCCATAATAAGCGGAAACCCCAATGTTCAAAAGTGGGTTTGCATGCAGCTGATTAAGGAGGCTAGCACACTAAGAGTAAGCCCGAAACCCACCAATCCAGAAGGCTATAAGCCAACTCCCAAAATAGTCTATCAATACGGAAGCAGAAACCTAGGCATAAAAGCGTTTTTAAAGGCTAGAGAAGAAACCCTAAAACTCCTTAAGGAACAGAAATCTATGGAAGCTGATAGGCTTATCATCCTACCTAACGTATACTATCACTCCAGATCTTCTCATAAACTTAAATGTTAAATAGGCGCTTAAGAGAAGAAGCGCTGCGGAAAAGGTTATCGAGAAGACAGCTAAAAGCTCGTTAGCCACACTCTTCAGAAGAGATGCAACAAAGATAGAAGAAATGCTAAACAATAGAAGTAAAAATGATGCGACAAGTATGCCTCCGGAAAGCAACCTTAATGTGAATATGCCTCTTTCTGTCCTCGGCTCATAATCAAGCTTAAGAAAGACCTTGTATCCAGTTAGCGAAGCGACGAAGACGGTAAATAGATAGAGAAAGAATCTTACTGCTAATGGCACTTGCCCATAAAATTTCATGGGAGCAAGAGCTTCAAAGTAAGATAATATAAGATAAACTGGGCAGAAAACTGGTAACCAAATCTTTAATGAAGTTAAGAGACCCCTCCTCCCGCGATCTTTATTGAAATGCCTATATGGCTTCTTACCGCGAAAATGCCTTCTCCAAGAAAATGAGTGACGTTTCCGTTTTACCATCTCATTCACCCATTTTTAAAGATAAAAACCTTAATCTCACTTAACATAATTTTATTTTAATTTTATGTTTTTAGCAAGCAAACAAGCGAACAAGCAAGCGCAAACACCATCCACTTTTGAGAGGTAGGTAAAGGGTAGTAGGGAGAAAGGGTAGGTATAGGGAAGTAGAGAGGGGTGGGTTTGGGGTTAAAAATTTAAGTGATGTCTTACTGGACGCAAGCATCGTATTTAGCTCTACTAAAATTGTGAAGTCTCAAAATATTTGCTTGAAACTTCGAGAGAGGGGAGAAATCCTCATTAAATTGGCGTCTGATGCCGAAAACAACTGCTTCAGCCTCATTTAAAAGGGCTAAAAATATCTTCATTAAACTTGATAATCACTTCAAAATGGTTAAAATTAAAGCGATTAAGCACCCCTCAATGCACGAACGTAAATCTTAAATATCTTTACTAAGAAATTATTCGTTGGTGGGGTGGAAAAAATTGACTGAGCAATCTGCTAGGGAAAAAGTTGTTGGTTTTTCACTGAAGGAAACAGTCGCCTTGATTATGCTGGGATGGATAATATTTGTATGGGCCTACTTGAGTAGAGTAGGGGCAGGCCCAAAATACTGGGTTGTGACCGGCGGCTGGCTTCCTTGGATCTATATATTGGTGGTAATTGCTCTGCTTGGTAGAAAAGGCCTAAAAGTTCCGGAGAAAACTTTCATAATAATGCTCATTTATATTCTGGCCATTTGCAGCGGAAGAGAGTTTATATTTTGGGGTTCCTCTGAGGTTGATGTGATTAATACTATTACAAATACCTTCAGCGCTTCCATGGCTATGATGAGGTTCCCTGCTGGCGCAAGAGATTACTTGGTCGGGTTAGTGCCACCATGGCTGGTTCTCCAAGATGAGTCTGTTGCAAACGTATACTATGATGGCGGCGGCATTCCGGCAGGGGTGCCATACTGGGAGAAAACTCTGCCTATCATAATAGCTTGGTCTCTCATTTTAATCTCGACATGGTTGCTAGTTCATACTTCCATTACACTATTTGGCGGACCACAATGGTATGATGTGGAGAGGCTAGGTTACCCGTTTGCTGTGCCGCTTTCATATTCGATAAATGAAGTATATCCCGCAGAGGATCAACCGCTATGGGGTCGACTCTTAGACTTCTCAAGAAACAAAATATTCTGGATAAGTTTTATTGTAGGGGTTCTTCTTAACATTCCCTACTTCATTTCTCAAGTTTTCCCAGCTATTCCTTTAGGCGCGCTTGTAGGTTATGGATTTGGGAACGTTCCAATAAATACAACAACAGCACCCGCTTTAATTAATGCTATTCAGTCGGTGCTTCCAGGAGCACAGGTTAGCTGTATACTGTGCCTTTGGTCTCTGCCTTTATTGGTGTTAATGCCTATTGACTTCCTTGCCACGGGTGTCCTCTGCATATTCCTGATAACTTGGATATATCCAGCCATAGCCATAAGAAGCGGATGGGTTCCAGAAGGAGTTTGGACAGGAACTGCGCGGCCATTTCCCTGGTTCCTATGGGCTGGTAACGGTTTTCCCATAGGTCTTGGAATATTGTCGCTTTGGCTTGCAAGAAAACAAATAGTGAGAGCGCTCAGAGCCCTCTTTGGAGGTGAGGACTTCGAAATTCATGGAATCTCTGCAAGGACAGGTATGGCAATAATGATAATAGCTGCGATAATATTTCTAGGCGTGTGGGTCGCTGCTGGCATCGCCATAATTCCAGGAATTATCTTCTTCATATTAGTAGGTCTCAAGTGCTTTGGTGGAGCAAGAGGAATGGCGGAACTGGGATCTTGGGATCACGCTCATTACCAAACCTATCAATTTGTGTGGCCTCTCGGCGTAAGTCTCGGTATATGGGGTGCAACTCCACCGCAAGCGAACCCTCAGCTGGCCGTGTTCGGTCTCAGCGTAGGGACGCTGGGAACTTGGACAGGTCTTGGTATGGGTAATTCAGGCTTAAATTACGCGATCTATTCAGAGTATTACGGTGTATTGAGGAAAACTAGAGCAGAGGTAAAGAAGGCTTTCTACGAGCTCATGATAGTGATGATCTTCCTAGTTCCATTTATGCTAGTCTTTGACGCATGGTTTAATAGTCTCGTTGGAATATCAAAGACCAGCCAGACAGGCATGGATCTAAACTGGTTTAACCCGGTTCAGGCAGCCATGGATACAGGCGTAACACGTCTAACATGGGGAATTTCACCACTCCTAACGATGGAGGAGCAGGCTATGTGGGGCTTCCTCGGCATGCTAACTGTTTGGGTAATCTACTACCTTAGATCAGTCTTCCCATGGTTCTTCCTGAACCCAGTAGCCATTTGGCTATTCACAATGGGCGCGACAAACGTCTGGAATTGGATTGAAGCCCCATTGGCGCTCGCAATCCGATACATACTAGTTAAGGTTTTTGGTCCAAGAAAAGCCGAAATAACAATAATTCCATTTGCCGCAGGTTTAGCTGTCGGAATAGGCGCACTTTACTTAATAGTGGGCGCCTATATATTCTTTACTGTTTCCGTACCAACGCTTGCTACTCTATTGCGATGATAAAAACTTCTACCTTTTATTTTTTTAGTCCGCTAAGATCATTTTAACTCGCTTAAATTAATCCTTTTTAAGCATATTCAACATGTTTAGAATCTCTTGCACAATCCTTTCTCCAGATCCAGGCGCAACTCTACTTGAAGTAGCAAGCCATGTTTCATATCCACCCTGCTCAAAAGCTTCAGAAGTCGGGATATATCCTATACAGTCATTAGCGAGTTCTACAACAAAATTATACTTATATGGAGAAGCATCTTTAATACGCAAGCCGAGTTCACAAAACAGTTCTCCTGGAATACCCGAGAAAGCCACATCGTCAATCGCCAGAGTATGAATAAATGTTTTTATTTCTTCCTCTCTTAAACTATTTAGATACTCGTACCCTTTTTTAAAAACTTCGAGAGCGTTTGGCCATTTAAGCGAGATTTCCTCCCATTGTGATTCTAATAACTTTCGTGTTGGAAAAGTTACTTCTCTGAGGATTGCCTTCAGTTTAAACCTTTTAATGTATTCAGCATGGTTTACTGCTGAAAGGATACCGACTGTTAGGGTTTCAGATATTTTTTCTAACGAAAAGTCATAGTTAAAATTTATGTTACCGCAAGCACCCGGAAGAAAAAGCGTTATAATATCTCTATCCACTCTCTCTGAGAGACGTTTGGCTACAGCTCCTGGGTAATCAGAAGATATTTTTGTGGTTGTTCCCGAGACGCAAGCATGCATCGCATAATTAAAAACTATTGCCTTAAGGGTACCCTTCCCTTCTCTGACCGCTAATACTAACAGCTGGTCGTCTACTGGTCCCGCAGGCTTTAATCTCTTTCGTTTTTCCCGAGGCAGTAACCATGAATTCCATGCTGAACCGTTCTCATCGATAAGGCGTCTATTATGCGTAATACTGCTCACAGTGGTTGACGCAATACCTATTTCTGCGCTCTTAAGTCCTTCATATGCTTCTTCCACGGATAATGCTATTTTTTCAGGGATATTGGACATGAATTGATAATCAAAAAATTCTCCCTCAAATGATGGGATTGAGTAAGGGCCCGAATGCGTATGGGTTGCGGAGATAAGAACATATTCCCTCGGTATTCCAGTCTTCCTATAGATTTCTTTACATGCTTCATCTATATATTTACGAGACACCGCTAGTAGATCTAAGGAAACTATTACTGCTGATTTTTCGCCATCACTTAAAACTAATGCTTTCGAGTAAAGTGGATAATCTACTCCATCTGACTTTCTAGGATAAACATTCCCGGCTAATAGTGTTCCTATCGGTGGAGTTATATCTACTTGCGCGGCACCCGCCTTAACAGTGTTTGCATTCATCTTTGCTCCACCTCATGATTCACATCATACTTATTATAGATCTAACTATATATCCTGTTCTACAAGATTGCTTCAACCATGCGCTAAGAATATGTAGCATCATGAGGGATGAAACTAGCTTCGCGCCATGAATCAACCCTCGCCATTAGAGCATTGGCACTAAATAAGTCCTAAGCAGCCTAGACAGAAAAAAGAGCCCAGCAAAATATTGAGACTAGAATAAGAGAATTTCTTTGATAATAACCTAAAACTAAGAAATAATATACCGAAAAATTTTTAAATTCTTTTATTTTTCTCCTTCTATAAAAAAGGAAGGGAGAATTTCTTGAGTGATGCCTTTGCGGAAGAAGAGCTAAAAAGTGGTCTATCATGGAAGGTTGTGCTGGCTCTATTTGCTGCGGTCTTCTTATTCATTCCAGTTAATATTTACTCCTTCTTCTTGACTGGCATTATTCAAGGTTCAGTCACAGTCTTCTTCATCACGATGCTTATCACCGAATTAAGTAGGCTTTCAGGCGCAAAACTGTCAAAACAAGAAATTCTTCTATTATACTATGCTACAGGCTGGGGCGCGGCCGCCATTCCTGTTTACTACTATATTATTTATAGGGCTTATTTTGTTAAATCACCGCTCGGATCATTCTACACTATCTGCGGAAGACCTATAGTTGATTTTATACCCAAATGGCTCGCTCCACCGTATAATTCTCCTGCCTATGATTATCGCTCTCTCTTTCAGCCTGACTTCGCTCTCCCCCTCATAATATTTTCTCTTTGGTCTATAATTTACCTACTAGTTGATCTTTTTATGGCGCAGGTTTCTGCAAACATTTTTGTGGAGAGATTAAAGTATCCTTTTCCATTTGCCCTTGTAGATTCTTCTGTTGCCACATTTTTAGGCGAAAGAAGAAGCGAGTTAGCTAAATACTTTATTTCTTCTCTCGTATTGGGTGCGATTTACGGTATAGCCATATATATGCCAGCATTGACCGGAGACTTAAGCATAATTCCTATACCTTTCTATGACTTAACATGGGCTCTTCAAGAGGTGCTGCCCGGCGGGGTTTTAGCCATATCAACAACATTATCCTCCTATGTAACCCCGATGGTAATGTCTTTTAAGATGGCGATATGGATCTTTCTATCTTCCATTACCATCTGGATCATTTTAAATTCACTCTTTGTTACAACATTCCCTGATATTTTTCCATTATGGGCTAAAGAGTACACTAAGGGCATGGGTTTAATTGCTGTTCAAAATAGATCGTATGTAAGAGTTTGGTTCGGCCCTCAAGTGGGTTTCGTGCTTGCTGCCATAGTCTACATTTTCTTCTTCAGAGCTGGAAAGATTATTTCTAAAGCTTTGCGGGAGATCCTATCAAAAGAAAAGGCAAGTGCTCCATCAGAATTATTACCCCTT
>JAWBXL010000073.1:0-6053 GCA_038867895.1 Bathyarchaeia archaeon
CCATCCCTAATGACCGTGGCTGTGAGAGCAACCCTTTCCCTCAGCATCTCAGCGGCTCTCTCAGCCTTATGCTCCTGATAAAAGTCTAGAAGCGTGCTCATAACTACTATCGAGAATACTATTATAGCGCTCTCATGATCGCCTAGGAGATAAGAGGTTAAACCGGCTATCAGCAATATGATCACTAGAGGGTTTCTGAAATGGTATAAAAACTCAATTATAAGAGACCTTTTCCTCCTCCCGGCAACCTCATTGTAGCTGAAAACTTCAAGGCGCCTCTCCACCTCCCCAGAGGATAGCCCAGATAGAGAGGAGCCCAAACGCTCTAAGAGAGCGTCAACCGGTAAAGTAAGAGCATCAGATATGTTTGGCAAAGATGCTTCCGCGGTACCATTTCCCGAAGCAGCCAACCTTACGCTCCAACTAGAACTCATCGCCCCTGCCTTCTACTCTAGCCTGCGCTCAATACACCTTTAACCTCAACACCCTTAAATCCTTAGCTCCAACTAAATCCACGGTATACATCAGCAACATGTCGCTAATATCTGGAAACCAAATCGGGAAACTGAAGCTTTAAGGCTGAGGACATTTTTGAGGAGCTTTTGCCGCCGCATATCGGCGCTTCTCATATTTTAGCCTGAACAACATCTAATGTGACGCTAGCTTCCAAATCCCTGCGAAGAAGTTATAGTGAAGTTTGTCTCTTAGAGAATTAACATTTGTGACAATTGAGTTGCCGTAAATGGGATTAAGCCCGAAGATAAACTATAAGGTGAGGGACAGCGAAGAAGTGTTAATTCCTTCATCATCTTGTGGGCAGTGGATAAATGAAAACTAGAAACGTTAAACGAGAAACAAAAAAGCCGACTTATCAACTTCTTCATGATACTCCTGAAACTGTCGGTCAAGAAATTTATAGCGAGCTTCTCGGGTAATGGTTCAATAACCATTTTCCATTCATGCCAGTAGATTCTCTGGCGAGTATCTTGTAAGCGAAAAATTTTACAAGGGAATCATGGAGATTTATTGATTTAATCCCTTTATTCTTCTCGTAATCTTGGGTTAAAAACTGTTTCTAATCCACTGCTTAGGAAAATCATCCCGAGAGTTAGTAAGAGAATCATTAGTACTGGGGCAAAAAAATATAGTATCGCCCATGATCGCGCCAACATAAGAACCCCTCTACCCATGGCTAGATTTAGCATAACTCCCCAGTTTGACATGTCAAGCGCCGCTAATCCGAGGAAGAAGAAGCCAACAAAACCATTCATACTATAAATAGTGGAGTAGAGAAAGTTTACTATAAGATAGGGACGGATCATGGGGAGAATCTCCCCAAATATTATATGAAGTGTTGGAAGCCCAAGAACTTTACTGGCTTCTACAAATTCCCTACTCTTTATAGACATTACCTGGGATCTCACAGCTCTAGCTAATCCAGCCCAGCTTGTGACAGCCAATATTAATGAAAGCGTAAAAATGTCTAGACTGGCTTTTAAGTTAGCGGCCATTATCAGGAATAATGGGTAGGTTGGTATAGTCATTAAGGTATCTGCAATAAACATAAGGATTGCATCTAAAGAGCCGCCTTTAAATCCAGATAAGATCCCAATAAATGTTCCCATTAAAATTATGAAGAATGCGGCTAGGAATGATGATGAAAGGACGCTTCTAGAACCATAGACTATTTGGGCGAGTATATCTCGACCAGCGAAATCGGTTCCGAGCGGATGTTCGAGGGACGGTGGAAGCCATATTTTATTAGCATTATACTGTAGTAGATGCTGAGGGACAAAGAACGATGCCATAACCATACAGGTGAAAAATGTAATTATTGAGAGACCGGCAACCCCCCTTCTGCTCTTAATTAATAAACGTACACTTTCAAAGAAACCCTTAACATCGACTATTCTGGAAAAATTAAGCTCCATATTACTCCCTCCTAACACGCGGATCTATTTTAGAGTAGAGTATATCTGCGATAAAATTGGCGACTATCGTCGATATTATCACTATATTAAGGCAACCCTGTAAAACTGGATAATCAAAGACTGAAAGGGACCGGCTAAGTAAGTAGCCCATACCCCTATAAAGAAATATCGTTTCTATAAAAATTGAGCCGCCGAACATTGCTCCAATACTTATCATTAGGGAAGTGAATAGGGGAAGAATAGCTGTTCTTCCAACGTAGGAGATTATTATTCTGCGTTTTTTCAGCCCTCTAGCTTCAGCAGCCAGCACGTAGTCTTCACCCAAAACACTTATAGTGCTGTTCTTCATTGTGAGAGCCCAGCTGCCCATGTTTGTTATAGTGTAAGATAAGACTGGAAGACACGCATGATAAAGAACGCTGGATATGAATTCTAGCGTGAACCCCGGTTGGATACGGGGATCATAGCATCCTCCCCGCGGGAATATTCCCAAGTTATAGCTGAGAAATATTAGAAGCAAGACTCCTATAACATAGCTTGGGAGACTTGCAACGGCGCTGGCATATAATGAGAGAGAATTATCAAGTAATCCGCCGCGCTTATAAGCCGCTATCATGCCTAAGAGGATTCCTGTTGAAAAACTTAAAATTATTGATATAGAAACAATGAATATAGTCCATGGTAATGCATATGCTATCATTGTTATGACCGGTGTCCCGTAGCTAGTATAAGAGAAGCCTAAATTGCCTCTAAGAACATTATAAATATACTTTAAATACTGGGACCATAATGGCTCATTCAAATCTATGGCAAAGAGGGCTGAAACAATCTCCGTAGCCTTATCTGGAGGTAGGCGAAATTCCACTATATATTGGTATAGCAGGGAGGATATCGGATTCCCAGGCATCAAACGCACCAAGAAAAAAGTTATGGATGTCGAGAGAAGTATAGCCATTATGCTTCTGATGAATCTCTTAATTATCCATTTCAAATCAATTCACTTAACTTTAATTATTCTATAGGATTTTATAAAATTTACTGCTTTCAACAATCCAATAGTCATTTATAAAATATGATGCTTTAATAATAAAAACCAAAAATAAAGGAATGAGAAAATCTAACTATTTTTTGCGGAGTGCTAAGGCGATATTAACTAAAGTTAGAACTATTATAACTATGCCTATTCCTAGGATTGTTGTCGTTATGCCAGCGACTTGTCCTGAAAGTGCATTCAATGAGTTAGATAGATTCGATATGTTTTCATTAGTTCTGCTTATTTCTGCACGTAGCTCAACCATGGTGTCCCTCAATCCTGAAAGTGAAATCCCCATGGTGTCGACTTTTGCAATCAAATCTGAGACTCCTTTGGCTATGGCTGGTATTTCGGCTGGAACGGGTGGAGAAGCCGAAGCCTTTCCTTCAGCTAACAGTCTATCAGCATCTTCTTTAGGAACTATTAATGTATCTCCAGCCTTATACGGTCCGTAGGTTTCACCGTCGACTCCTATAAACGCTGGGATATCAGTTGTAGCGTAAACCGCCATATAAGTGTATACTGGCGGTGTATAGGAGATTAAACCTTCTTCGAATAATTTTTTCGCATCTTCTTCTGGCAATACAGCCCTGTCACCGCGCTTAAATGGACCATAATAATTTCCATCAGCTCCCAGAAACTTTGGTATATTTCCAACCACGTAAACGGGCACATAGGTACCAGTGTAAGGAACAACAGGTCCGAAGAGTCCCAGAGATGTCCACAGTATATAGGGATGGACGTCTTGATACGGATATGGATGCCATAGTGGATCTAACGGATTTGTTGGGAACCCGGAGACCAATTTCTTGTTTATGGCATATGTTCTGCCTGAAAGCGTATACGTCAAGTAGAATGGATATTCATTCAAGTACCATGTTAGGAATTTAAGACCATCCTTCATTCTTTCCGGATCGGTCTCCAGACCGAGCTCTATAGTGAACCTTGTAACATTTATACCTCTTTCGTCGACCAGCCATGGCTTCCCTTTCTCAGTAATCCAGCCCGCAACCCAATCTGGAGCATCAACGATCTGAGGCTCATGTAATGGATAAGGAGCCGGGATACCCATCCAGCTGTTCCTTACGACGAAGATATTATTCATCACACTCCATGGATGAATATTGTACCACGTACCGAACCTCAAGTACATGTCATAGTCGTGGTCCCTATACAGGGATTGGCAGTATGGTTCCCATGTGGTTCCCACAAGCCTTATCTTTATTCCTATTCTAGCCATTTGGCTGACGAACGCGTCAGCGAGTACTGACCACCATGCTGGAATATATAGACAGCTAAACTCAAGCCTTGTACCATTCGGTGTCACCCATATTCCCTCAGCATCTTTTGTAAAACCTAGACTCCTAAAGATTTCTTCAACCTTTCTAAAATCAGCGCCTCCTTTCGATGTGCCATAATCATTTAAGCTGTCAACAAAATCCTTTCCAAAAAGACCTATTGCCATACTAACGGGGTAAACTAGACCTTTCTTTCCGAAAACACCATCTAGAAGCCCCTCCCCAGGTATAGCTATTTGACGGTACTCGGTTGTGTTAAAACCATAGTATATGGCTTTTCTAACCTCTGGAATAGTTAGTGGATAACGATGGCAGTTTAGTATTACTACGGAAACATCACCATCAGGAACGAAATTCACCCACCACGTTTCAGGATGAGCTTTCACATACTCTAATTGCTCTCTTGTTGCAAGCCACCAAGTCCAAGGAAACTTACCTTCCAAGAACTGTGCCACATAAACATCCTGAGGAATTCTAAAAACCCGAACTCTATCAAACTTAATGTTTTCCGCCCCCCTCCAGTATGCGTTAAACTTCTCGTAAAGTATTTCAATGTCAGTTGCCTCAATGAACTTGAATGGCCCAGTTCCAATTATTGTTGAAGGTCTGCACTCTTTAAGGAACTTATCGTGGAATTCGTTAAGCACCGTTAGGTTTGCACCGCCCCAAGCTAATTTTCGCATTTCATCAGCCCATTTTCCAAAGAGACTATAGGGTTGTATAGTCATATATAAAGTGCTTGGTATAGTTAGAGGAGTTGTATAGTTAAATTTCCATACAACTGTATATTGGTCGGGAGCCGTCACATTTAGGAGGGATCTTGAAGGGGCTCCTGGGCAAGGATACCAATAGTTAGCAGTAATATATACAGTCGTTAAAACATCCTTGCTGGAGAAAACCGAACCATCATGCCAAAGAACATTCCTACGCAAATGAACAGTGAGAGTTTTTTCTACAGGATCCCATTCAAATCTTTCGCCTAACCAAGGTACATAAGTATCATTCCAGTCAAGATACCAAAACAATGGTTCTTGAGTAAAATACCATCCATAGAACAAACTACCTGGGGCCCATGGATTAAAATGAGATATTGGTGGAGGATCGTACATCCATCCAATAGTGAATTCCTTTTCTTCCGCTTTTACAGAGGATATACAGCTAGCTAATAGCATCTGTAGCAGCAGAAAAGTCGCCAATAAAATCATTAGAACTTTTCTCTTTTCCATAAACATTCACCATCATTAAGTTTTAACCCTCATTAAATATAAGCTTTGTGCTAAAATAAAATTCGTAGCTAAATGGAATATATCGGATAATTTATTGAAAAACTTTATTAAGCAGTACTACTTAATGGCTACGGTGATCACGTTGAAGCTGAGTTTTATGACGTTTGTTTGCCCTGATTGGGAGATTGAGAAAATAGTTCAATTCGCCAGAGAAGCCGGGTATGATGGCGTTGAGATTAGGGTTGATGAAGGCCATAAGCATGGAATATCTTCGAAAACACCTTTTGAGAAAAGGAAATATGTGAGGGATCTTTTTAATAGCAACGGCGTTGAGGTTTCATGTGTTGCAACCTCGGTACAATTCGGTTTCTCTGATCCTAGAAAGCGTAGAGAAAATATTGAGGCAGCTAAAGCTAACATTAGGCTAGCCAGCGATTTAGGAGCAAGAGTTGTTAGAATCTTTGCTGGAGGAGATATACTAACATTAACTGATGAGGCTGCTGATTATATCGCTGAAGCCTTCACAGAAGTTGGGAATTACGCCATACAGTATGGAGTCTGCCCT
>JAWBXL010000074.1:0-6018 GCA_038867895.1 Bathyarchaeia archaeon
TCTAAAGGGATTGAAGTTGTTAAAAAATGTAAAAGTAAATTTAAGGATATGCCTATAGTGGCTAGCATTGTAGGACCGGAGGTAGATGTAGAAGGCTGGTCTAATTTAGCTGAAGAGGTTGTGTCCGCAGGGGCTGATATGCTGGAGTTGAATCTCGCCTCCGTCATGACCTATGAAACAGTTACTAAGGCATTAGAAACTGTTGCGGAAGGTAGATCTTTTCCCAAAGAGGCTGGAGTAACTGTTGGGCTAATTCCTGAAATAGCCGCCGAACTCATTAAAGGAATTATTAAAGCTGTCGACGTACCTATAATCCCAAAAATAACTCCTGAGCTAGGCTTTTTCCGGGTTATAAATGCTGCAAGAATATATAAGGAGGCTGGTGCAAGAGGCGTTACATGCTCACATGCCTTCATTACTGTGCCTCCTCCAGACATTTACAATAGGGGTAAATCATTAATGCCTACGATTGAGGGGTATCCTATTGCATCATTCTGGTGCACTGTGGGGCCATGGAGCAGATTTGGCGCCTATAGAGATGTAGCTGCAGTCAGCAAGTATGTGCCCGGCCTTGATGTATTCGCATGTGGTGGTTTGGTTATTCCAGAACATTGTATTGAAGTAATGATGCTTGGTGCAAAAGCCGTGCAATTGTCCGCTGGCATAATGTGGAACGGAATTAGCTTCATCTCCAAAGCAATTAATTTTCTTAAGAAATTCATGATAGAGCAGGGATATAACAAAGTCGACGAGTTTATTGGGTTGGGTTTAAAGCATATTGTAGATATGGGACATGTGAAATGGCCTTACAGAGTAGCTCGCATTAATTATAGCAAATGTACAGGCTGTAAAGTATGCCTTGATACTTGGTGCTTCGCTCTATATGAAGATAACGGAAGACCAAATGTAAACAAAGAGCTTTGCCGAGGGTGTAACCTTTGCGTCATTAGATGTCCTCAAGGAGCAATAAGCTTAATATATTCTCCCTCTTATAGTTAAAAGGAGGGGTATAAATGAAACGCTGTGGCATTACTAAAATTCAAGTTATTATAATTGCGGTAATCGTTGTGGTTGTAGCAATAGTCGGCGCGTGGTACTATCTGCTGCCTCCTAAAGAAAAAGTAACGGTTATAAAATTAGGATGGCCAACACCTTTAACGGGCCCGCTTGCTGGATTTGGTGAAATTGCACCGTTTGTCAAAAATGTATATGAAGACTATGTAAACAATAAGATGGGTGGCATATACATAGAAGAAGCAGGTCATAAGGTTCCAATCAACATAATACTTAGAGATACGGAGAGCGATTATGATAAAGCCGCAAAAGTTACAGAAGAGCTAATAACGAAAGAGAAAGTTGACATTATTGTTGTAGGGTGGGGAACACCTGCTACAGCGTTACCAGCTTCAGCACAGTGTGAAAGGTATGGAGTGCCCTACGTAGGTGCAAATATTGCATTATCTTGGCTGACCGGAGCGCCCTACAAATGGTCATACTCTATATTATTAATGGAGCCTGATGTCGTGTTTGTGCATATTGGTATGTGGGGTCTAATCGAATCTAATAAAGTAGTTGGGACTTTGTTCGCCGATGACATTGATGGAAGAGTTTTCAAAGATTGCGTATCAAAATTAGCGCCTAAAGATTATAAGATAGTTGACTTGGGAATGGTAAGCTATGGAGTAACTGACTATTCTGCAGTGATTCAAAAAATAAAGTCGGAAAATGTTGAAATATTATATGTAAATATGCTTTGTCCAGACTTCGCTACTTTTTGGAGACAGTGTCATCAAGCGGGCATTAAACCAAAACTTACAACTACAGGCCGGGCTTTATTCTTTCCAGGGGATCTAGAGGCTGTAGGAGGAGAACTCCCGTTAGGTGTATGTGCCGAATTATTCTGGGCACCAGAATTCCCATATAGATCGCAGGTCACAGGATTAACAGCAAGAGAGATAGCTGAGAAATGGTCAGAGTTTTCAGGCAAGCCTTGGTATACAACGCTTGGTGGAGCCTTTGCCGTCCTAGATGTTGCTGTTGATTCTTTAATGAGATGCCGTTCCTTAGACAAAGTTAAAATTAGGGATGCAATAGCAGATACAGATATAGAAACGCCTACTGGAAGGATATGCTTCAAGAAAACATTGACTGAAACTGAAAGAGAGCGATATAAATATTGGCCAGAACTTATTGAATATAAGAATCTTTATTCTATTGTTCCTGCCGTTGGTGGGCAATGGGTTCATGGGACAAAATTCAAGTGGGAATGTGCCATTGTCTATAATTGGATCTATGATGAAATATCAGAGCATCCTCTAATATTTCCATGATATTCTTTCTTTATATTTTTATTACACTTTATATTGCAGAGGGATAAAGGGTGCTAGAGTGCGTCCGTGTGTCAAAATCCTTTGGCGCCTTAAAAGCAGTTGATGAAATTACCTTTAGGGTTAATGAGGCTGAAATAATTGGCCTTATAGGCCCAAATGGAGCTGGAAAAACGACCCTTTTTAATATCATTTGTGGATTAATGTATCCAGATCACGGCGCAATTAAGTTCTATAATCATGATATAACATACCTAGCACCATATAAAAGATGTAAACTAGGCATTACAAAGGTTTTTCAGACACCCGCACTTTTTCATAACATGACAGTGCTGGAAAATGTAGCTGTTGCTGCATGCTACGGCAGTCACAAATCTTATAAAGAGGCCCAACATAACGCTTTAAAATACTTAAGCTTCGTAGGATTAGAGAAAAGGTGCAGCGAAAGTCCTGAAAACTTAAACTTATTTGAACGGAAATTAGTCGAAATTGCAAGAGCTTTAGCTACAGGTTGCAAATTACTGCTTCTAGACGAAGTGCTTGCTGGATTAACTCCCGCAGAGGTTAATGAGGCTATAAAAATGATAAGGATGATTCGCGACGAGTTCAAGATAAGTATTTTTTGGATTGAACATATAATGAGTGCCATGCGAAAGGGGGCCGATCGGGTAATAGTAATGAGTTACGGTAAAAAAATTGCCGAAGGAATCTTTGAAGAGATCTCTAAAGATAAAAATGTCATAGAAGCATATTTAGGGGCAGGGTATAGGTCGGAAGGATAGAAATGTTAGAGATAGAGGGGCTTAATGCTTTTTACGGGGATCTACACATACTTCGTGATGTTTCACTTTCAGTACGCAAAAATGAGATTGTAACTATTATAGGCCATAATGGAGCTGGAAAAACGACTTTAATTAAAGCCATAATTGGACTCATTAAACGTAAATCAGGCAAAGTAACTTTTCTTGGGAAGCGAATAGATATGCTACCTACAAATGAAATTATTAAATTGGGGATGGCGGTTGTGCCTGAAGGAAGAATGTTGTTTCCTCACATGACGGTTAAAGAAAATCTTGAAATTGGAGCCTATGCATCAGGCGCGATCGACAAGATTAAAGATTCTTTCTCAACCGTGTTTAATTTGTTTCCTATACTAAAAGAGCGTCAAAGTCAATTAGCGTCAACTTTAAGTGGCGGAGAACAGCAAATGCTTGCTATAGGGAGAGCGTTGATGTGTAGACCGAAATTTTTAATCTTGGATGAGCCATCACTTGGTATTGCACCAAAAGTTACCTCATTAATATTGGAGAAAATAAAAGAACTCAGGGATGAAAGTTTAACGATTCTCTTGGTTGAACAGAATGTTAGAGCTGCTCTTGAAATATCCGATGTTGGCTATGTACTTGAAAGTGGTAGAATTGTGCTTAAGGATTACTCGAAAAATCTTTTATACAATAGCGATATCAAAAAGTATTACTTAGGTGGTTAAATTGGACCTCTTATTTTCTTTATTAATGCGTGGGTTATTTCTCGGGGGACTATATGCTTTAACAGGTTGTGCTCTAACAATAATTGTGGGTATATTAAAAATTATAAATATTGCACATGGAGATCTATTAATATTAGCTGCGTATCTTTCCTTCATTTTCTTGAAAATAATGGGTTTAGATCCTCTTGTTAGTTTGGCTATTATTATACCATTGATGATGGTAATCGGTTTTATAATTCAAAAATATATCGTTAACCCCATCTTAACAAGGGGTACAGGTCAAGTGACGTTACTTTATTTTTCATTAAGCATTATTATACAGAATATTTTATTATTATGTTTTACGGCTGACAATAGAACTTTAGCAATGAGCTATTTACTTGGCGGGGTCAACATATTAGGCGCATCTTTTTCGCTGGTTCACTTAATCAGCTTTCTCATAGCCATAATCGTTTTTTGTGTTCTCCACGCGTTTTTCAAGTATACATATTTGGGAAAAGTAATACGTGCTGTTCCTGCGAATCCTGAGGCTGCAATGGTACTGGGATTGAGACCTGAAAAAATTTTCGTTCTTGCTTCAGGAATTTCTATGGCCGTAACAGGATTAGCGGGGGTCATGATTGGAATAGCATATATTTTTTCACCCTCTAGTGGAGTTGCATACATGATGATGTCGTTTGGTGTTATTTTAATTGGCGGATTAGGTAGTTTTTATGGCGCTTTAATAGGTGGGATATTAATAGGCGAGCTTATGGTTTTAAGCGGGCATTTTCTAGGTCCCAACTACCAACTCATTTTCTGTTATATAGCAATTTTAATTGTGTTAATTTTAAGACCAAAAGGACTATTCAGAGGCGGTGCTATAAATGCGGGGTAGATTAAAAATCTCTGAAGCAAATTTAAAGTTTAACAAGACAATTTTAACCGTGACGTTTTTAGTTTTGGCGCTCATTTTTGTGCCCCTCGTTCTTCCTACATTTTTTATAATCGCAATGACATTAATTTTCTTCTACATTATATGTGCAGAAGCTTGGAGCTTTATGGCTGCGCATGCTGGCATGATCTCTCTAGGTCAGCAGGTCTTTATTGGATTAGGAAGCTATTCAGTCGTAATCTTTAACATGCTCATTGGATGGCCACTCTGGGTCTCGATCTTATTGGCTATAAACATTAGCTCAGCTATCGCCGCAGCATTGTCAATACCTTTACTCCGTCTTAAAGGCATTTACTTTGCAATAGGAACATGGCTTACCTCCGAGATTTTTCGACTCAGCTTTAACAACTGGGGTTATGTTAATGCTGCTACTGGTTTGCTTTACAGACCAGCCTACGAAATACCAGTTTTACATGTCTATTATTCCGCGCTAATCTTATGTTTAGCTACAATCTACATTTTCTTTACTGTTTATCGTTCTAGGATAGGTTTGGGGCTCAGAGCAATAGCGTCAAACGAGATGGCGGCATGCATAATTGGAGTCAAACCATTGACGTTAAAAATGTTTATCTTTGTCATCTCTGCCTGTATAACGGCTTCGGCTGGAGCATTATATGTACACTTCCATCCATATATATCTCCAGCTTCTTGTTTCGCCTTGTCGTGGACGGTGAACCTCATGTTTATATCCGTTATAGGAGGATACAATAGAATTTTTGGCCCTGTAATTGGCTCGCTGTTTTTTGTGGCCCTCGAATACATTTTAGCAGAGTACCCTGGCCTAACTTTAATTTTGGAGGGAATAATATGTATCCTAATACTAAAGTTTCTGGGCTACGGTTTATGGACAACATTAGCCGAGAAATTGAAAATAAAGCCTCCTCTATAATTGATGATAGCTCAATCTTATTTTAAAATTTTAACCTAAAAATATGATTTTAAATTGCTAGTTAACAAGTAGTTAATAAAACTTAATTTTAAAGTCGTTTTCGCCTTTTTAGTAAACTTAATGATCCTAGTCACGCCTACTTCACCTATATTCTATACGAAAATAAGAAGTTAGAAATCTTCCTTCCCACTAATTGAGTGACCACAGTCAACTACCAAGCATTAACAAGCGCTGTAGGGGAAGTCTCTTAACCAACATCATTTTTAGATAGGGGCGAAAATTTGCTTATATGCTCGTCCAAAGGTTATCTTTTTAATCCTTTTATTGTAAAGCCGCTCTTTAAAAGCTTCTCAATTGTTGGTTGATGCGCTTTCCATTC
>JAWBXL010000075.1:0-5572 GCA_038867895.1 Bathyarchaeia archaeon
GCTGAATTCTCAACTAGGCTGGCTGGTAAGGAGAAAATGCCCGATATAAACGAAATTTTAAGGAGGGCTAGAAGGCTTGAGGAAGATTAGTTTCTCAGCTAGGGAGAAACGTAAGGAGGTTCTCGCAAAACTTGAGAAGTTCGGTCTCGAATTATATGAGCAGTTAGAGAAGGGAATGTTCCCAAGCATCACTATGCCCAGCAGGTCTACAGACAATATATACTATAGCCCGGAGCTTAGGCAATATGTTTTGGAGACTTGTAAAGTCTTATTCAAATATTATAGCTACAGCTCTTACGGGTGAAGATTCAAGTCCCCTTATAAATAAAGGCAATGCCACGAAGAAGACTCTATTTTCATCAAGCATCGTCGTATTCACTAAGCTGTGAATTAGAGGGATTTCATGTTCAAATAAAATTTTATGTCTTGGTTCACCGATCTTTGGGTTGATAGGATACTCTTCTATACTCCAAAAATCAATTCCCAAAAGTTTTATTTCCCTACTTATAAGCCACTTCACGGCAGCGGTTGTTAAATATGGACTATGAGCCTTATACTCTTCGCTTTGAAAACCTGAGTCAATAAATTTATCATCATATCCAGTTTTCAATATTACAATATCTCCTCTCACTATATGATTGCCAACCCGAATAAGATCATTTACATCAATTTCTCTCTTTATAGTGTTGCTTAAATCCACGACCGCTGCCTCTCCAACAAATTTATCTAATGGTATTTTATCAATAGTTTTACCGCTTTTAATGCAATGATATGGGCTCTCAACATGGGTTCCTATATGCGCATGCATTTCCAGCATGTACTCATTAGAATAGCTATTCTCTAATGTCCTAATAGATATTAAACGAAGTTTTCTCTGCTCCCCCTTAGGACGCAGAGGATATGTTAAATCCACTATTTTCTTTACTTTCATTAAAATCCCTAACTCTTAATTTTATCAAGAAACTTTTATAAATCTTTCTCTAATCTGAGCAAATCGTAAAGCTTTTATATAGTGTAATCTTATAAAATTAAGAAGGGGGAAGAGATAATGGCTGAGATACCAAAGAGAAAGCTAACTTACGCAATATTTGTGGGAGCGGTTCTAGTTTTTGTGTTGACAATTTTCCAAACATGGGCCTATGGTTTTAAGGGTTCTCTAAGGACACCAACTCCGCAATATGATAATTCGCTGGATTCTATGTGCATTCATGAGCCATACTTTTGGTTCCTGGTGATCGTGTTGCTCACGGCGCCCCTACAGAAAAAGCTGAGAATATCAAATGCTGAGTATGCAATTATATATGCTATGGTATCAGCAACAATAGTGATGCCGAATGTTCACGGCATCTTATCCAACATCTTTCTAGTTCCCGGTTCAATATGGATAGGCGACCCAGTAAAGAAATATGTTATTGAAAAAGCTTCGCCGCTTCTAGGTCTCAAAGATCCTAACCTACTAGAGGGCTTATTCTTCGGCGGAAAACCAGTTCCATGGATAGAATGGATGCCTTCACTAATCTACTGGATACTTTGGGGGATAATGTGTTATTTGTTTCTGTTATTTATATCATTTATAGTAGCTCCGGTTTGGATTGAGAAAGAAGACTTACCTTTTCCATTAGTCCAACCCGTAACAATACTTGTGAATGAGGCAACAACGTTGCCCCCAGAAAGTAAGGTTCCAAAATTGCTGAAAAACAAGCTATTTTGGATAGGCGTTGTAATTTCCATTGCAGCTGATTGGGGCATGTATATACCTGCATGGTTTGATATCGGAATGGTGCGGTTTAGAAACTACTATGATCTAGTACCCCTAGCTGTACTTCCATGGGCTGTCCTTGTGCTCTACTATCAACCAGTTACAGTAGCATTCTGTTATCTCTGGCCTACAGACATATTGGTTAGCACTTTGGTGCTCTCAATAATTGTCTTCCTTATTCTGCCGCCCTTATTTACGTCAATTGGCTTTTATGCACCAATGCCCACGGGGCTTCCTTGGCGTGACTCTTGGGATAATGTGTTCAATGGTTCTCCAGCTAATACTGCTGGGAACCCTTGGTATCCTGGTGTTGGTCCAATGGCCGCAGGCACATTGCTAGGCATAATACTGTGGTCGATAATAAATCATCGAGTAATATATGGGGAGGTAATTAAAAAGGATCGAAAATTATTGGCTTGCGTAATAGTGACAGGGCTTATATGGCTTATGTTGCACGTAATTATTGGACCAGAAGCACCATGGTTGGGTGCTGTGCTATTTGGTCTCACGGTTTATAAATTAATAGGCGAAGGACGAGTATTTGCTGAGATGGGTGGAAACTTTGGATGTGGATGGGACGGGCGAGGAGCAGCCTGCTGGAATACGACAATGTTTACAGTAACCTGGCATGATATTGCAGGTCTCAAACCTTCTCAAATTGGAGAGAGCAGTCTCTTCTCTCTTTCAATGGTGGCACATAACCTAGACGAGTGGCATTGGACGATATTTAATCCAATGGGGCAAGTGTTAGGTGCCGTGAAAATTAGCAGCCTTATGGGGATACCCCGCAAGGAAGCGCTCAAATCCATTATTCTAGCGATTGTGATTGCTGTAGTCGTTATGTATCCAACGTACTTGGTCTTCGCATATATGTATGGTGAAAGAAAAAGTTGGCAGCCTCCATTTCCACCAATTTATGATGTCGCTGGATGGGCATCAAGGAGGGGAACTAACGCCTATAATGAGGTTATAGCCGGAACCGGCTTGTATCGCGCTTATACTGGTCGTCCTTCAGCAATTCCTTGGATGTACGCCTTCTTTATTGCTGGCGTGGTTATAACTATTTTGCTAGGCTTTCTACGCACTAGGTATAATTTCTTTGCGCGTTATGTATCTCCCATATGCTTGTGGACTACAGTCTTTCTAGGTTACTATTGGCTTCCAATGATCATTGCATTGATACTAAAGCAGCTAATAACACACATAGGTGGAGCTAAACTACATCATGAAAAAGTAATGCCGATAATCACCGGCATCTTCTTCGGCTGGGCTATAGTAACAGCGCTAGTCTACGGAACAAATATTATACAGATGATGCCGAAATAAACAGATTTTCCGTCTAATCTTTTTTCCTTCTTTTATTTTATGGGTTTGCCGAAAGAGTAGTTCACATTAAAAAAGTATTGGGATATAAGTGGTTATCATGCCTGCATATTTCACCTTTGAGTGGAAGCTATTGGTGGGGGATCGTTGAAACACCCTTACTTCTAGAGCAGGAGCTCCGCCGCAGAGCAGGCGTGAATATATTTTGTTCTGCGATGGGTTCGATGACGAGTCGCTCTCAGGGGAGTTGGGGCGACATGGACGGATATGTTATAGAGGTAGTCAATTATGGCAGACCAGCCCCATATCTCTACGTTGACGGAAACAGCCTTAGGGGATAAGGTCAGAGCGGTAAAGACTGTTAATGTTCCAGAAAGTTTAGAAAGCGCTACGATAATGTTTAGCTATAACGTTTTAGCACCTAGGACGGCAGAATCTTCCCCAAGAAACCTATTGCTTAGGATTGAAGCCAATGGAGATGTGATCCTCGATTTTTCATTATTATTTAAAGAACACGTTATTATTGAGGACGGAATAAACAGGCGTTCACTTTAGTGCGACATTAAGGATTTTGCTTCTTGGAGCGACTCGGTTGCTGCCTGCATTAAATATCCAAAATCTCTGCCTATTGTGATCAGTTTGAAGCCGCGCTTCAGCGTCTTTCTCACGTCTTCTATTGGTGCAAGTAACCCGGCTTTCTTTCCGCTGCTTTCTGCAACCTCAATGATTTTCATGAGTGCTTTCTCCATGATGGGATGTTCCCACTGAGCAAACACGCCGAGCGACATGGATAGATCATATGGGCCTACAAAAAAGGCCTCAACTCTCTCTACTGATAAAATATCTTCTAAATTTTCTATAGCCTCTTTTGTCTCTATTTGGGGTATAACCAAAATCTCTTCGTCAGATGTGGACACATAGTTTGGATATATAAACGAAGCTCTTCTTGGACCATAGCTTCTCATACCCTTTGGCGGATAACTCGCTGCCCAGACCGCTCTCTCCAAATCCTCCCTAGTGTTTACAAAAGGGATTATTACTCCTTGCGCTCCTATATCTAGCACACTGTTAATTAGAGCGTAATCATTCCACGGCACGCGCACAATTGGTGTGCTTTGAGACCCTCCAAGAGCTTGCATCATCATTTGCACCGTCTCTATATTAAGCGGCGCATGCTGCATGTCAAAATTTATATAATCAAAGCCAACTTTACCTAATATTTCTACAACATCAGGATGTCCAATGGTTACAGTCACTCCAAATGCAACCCTATTCTCCCTTAAGATCTCTCTAAGTCTATTTTTAATATTACATCACCACCTTTAAATAAAAGTTATTTAATTTTATTTATAAATTTATATCCCAAACCCACCTACCCCATAATATACCCCTTACACCCCTACCCTTACCCATACCTACACTAAAAAAATAAAAAACAAAAAAGAAAAAGAAAAACAAAAACTAGGCTTTATGTTTGGGTGGTTTGTTCTTTATAGATTTTTAGCTCTTTAAGGAGTTTTAGGGCTTCTTCCCTAGCCTTTAAATATGCTTTTATGCCTAGGTTTCTGCTTCCGTATTGATAGACTATTTTGGGGGTTGGTTTATAGCCTTCTGGATTGGTGGGTTTCGGGCTTACTCTTAATGTGCTAGCTTCTTTAATCTCTTGCATAAGAACCCAATCTTTAACATTAGGATTATTGCTCATTATGGCTATCCAAGCCATAACCCTAGCCGTTTCACTCCAGTATCTGAAGGGTCTATCGAAGACAACATGGTAATTGTTTGGGCTGCTCTCAAGGATAACATAGCCTCCAAGCCTAAACCTTTTAAGCGCTAGGTCAGCTAGCCTCTTAACCTTCTCTAGTGGCATACCATCTAAATCAACCATAACAATATGCTTATGCGATAAGCCTATTACTGGAGGCATAGGCTATCTCGTCTCCACAATTGGATGCTCATCCCACCTAAACAGGTAATCCAAGTGTCTAGGAGCATCATGGGCATGGCATACAACAAAACGCTTTTTAGGAGGGTGAACAGCCACATCAAGCATAGCCTGATAAAGCTGCCTACCAGTCCCATAAAGCTCAATACGCCTACCTTCTCCCCAAACAGTCCCGTAAACAGCTAGGCGCTTAGCCCCATAAAGCCTCTCATACTCTTTAATCTTAACCTCCCTAACCCTAGCCAGAAGCGTCTGGCGTCTCATGCCTAAACCCCTCTTCTGAAGCTCTTTTTGTATTCTGTTGGCTGAATAGCCCAGCCTCACATAACGCTTAATAAGCCTTTCACGCCTCTTAACATCCCTCTCACTTAATCTTCTCCTCAACCTCAATCAGCCTCCTAGCTAGGCTAAAATAGTGATTTAATGTTCTAGGCGAATAGAAAAAGCCTAGATGCGCTCTAAGCTCCCCCTCTCTCCTCCCGCTTTTCAGGGCTTCAGCAATCCCTAAAATTAGACGAAACTTAGCCTTATTCACACCGCCTACT
>JAWBXL010000076.1:0-5555 GCA_038867895.1 Bathyarchaeia archaeon
TTTGAGACCATCCCCACCGCTTCTAAGGAATGTTCCTGCAAAGGTTCACGTCTACAGGGCTGGAAAAATTCAACGCGATGAGTACCCACATGGAAGCTGGGTGTGGTCTTTTGAGCGACAGGCTCAGCACTTTATTGAGTGTATAATTGAAGATAAGGAGCCGGTTTCAAGCGGAGATGATTCATATAAAGACATAGTGATTGCTGAAGCTATTCTTAAATCAGCTGCGAACCGGAAGAGAGTGGAAATCGAATTCTGAAAGTTAAAACTAGTATTTTTATTTCTGGTTTTAATAGATAGCTTAAACTTAAAAATTTATCCCAACCCAATTCAAACCCGCACCCCACAAAAAGGAAAAAAGGCTGGGATGATTATGGTAAGACCATAGTTTTGGGGTATTAATTGACGGTGGCTGTCTGAATTATTATTTCGACAGTTTGCCCTGATATGTAGGTTTCTGCTGGAAGAGTTGTAATTAGTGATATTGTTTGCCCAACTTTCATGATATGCCTAGAAATGTAATTCTTTTTAAAATCTCATTCTGAGGGCAGCAATCTGCTGCTGAAAAAATCAAGTAACTGGAGATAAAATCGCCCCAAAACCAATTAGCAAGGCAATTAGGGCTAGGGCCAAAAATTTAGCATCTATAATAATCCTTCTACTTACTTTTCAAGACAAGAAAACTAGCTAAGGCTCTCTTTTTCTAGGGCTTCTTGGATTAGTTGGTTTTTGCTCATGCATTTTTTAATTGCTAGTATGCTGAGTTTTCCCATATTAGTTTTGGGCTTATAGCGAGATAGGCAAAATAACCATTTTCAAGCGGAAACTTTATTAGCACAAGTGTTTTAGTGTGCTGTGTATTCTGAAATATTCCAATTATCGTTAAAACTAGAAATGGTAAGCCCGTGGCAATCTTGAGAAGCTAGAGAGTTCTGTAATGAGGTATGTGAGAGGGGCTTTTTAAAGTTAAAAGCCTTTATTCCAGAATTGGCTGATATTCTGATAAGCGGTGTGAACAGAGTTGATTTCTTTTTGTTTTGAGGATTGCTGAAGCCTTGAAGAGAGGAGAGGAAGATTAAAGAAAGAGTATTTAAACATGTTCTATACTCTCAGGGAGCTTCAGAAGAAGGGTCTAGATATGAGACGCCAAACGCTTCTAGAAGGCTAAATAGTATGAGAGACTTCATGGGGTTAAGCGCCTAGCTGTTTATGGGACTGTTTGGGGTAAGGGTAGACGTATTAAGCTTTATGGAGCTGGTAGGCAGCTTTATCAGGTATGCTTGATGCAACGGTTCGCCCTCCCAAAAAGCGTTTTGTTGTATGCCATGCTAAGGAAGCATTCTAGGCACTTGGATTATTTGCTTGAGCGGGATGAGCATCCAGAGGTGATTAGCCTAGCCTCCAATAATAGTCTTATCACATAAGCATATGGTTGATTTAGATAGCATGCTGTTTGAGGGGGTTAAGGAATTGGCGGAGAGTGCGCTTAAGAGGTTTAAGCTTGGAGGCTACATTATACTTGAGAGAAGCCAAGGCATTACCATGTTGTCTTCGATAGGTCTTTCAGATATTGGAGTAAGATTTACAAGATTGGCTTGGATAGCTATAATGAGCGATAATCCTAACGTTCAGAAGTAGGTTTGCATGCAGTTGATTAAGGAGGCTAGCGCTCTAAGAGTTGATCCTTAGCTAACTAATCTAGAGGGATATAAATCCATTTCCAGAATAATATGGAAGCCGAGAGCTAGGCGTGAAAGCATATTTAGAGGCTAGGAGAGAAGCCCTAAAACTAATTGAGGAGTTGGAAATCTATGGAGAGCAATAGACGCCCTGTTAATCTGGCTCTTCACAATACTTTTCATATTCCCACTAACAATAAACCATATAGCAAGCTAATACCCAAAAACCCAGAAACGCACTTCTACACAGTCATACTAGCTCAACCCTCATGTCGCCCTAGCTGTCTACCCATGGTTCAAGCGCAAAGCCTAAACGCTTTTTTGTCTTAGGGTGGAAAAAATTTATAAAAAATATTTTGTGTTTTCAATTTTTATGCTCTTGGGAAGAAAGATCTGAGCCATGAAGATGCTGCGCCAAGCCAGGAGAGACTGTAGGCTGCCACTAAGAACCCTGTTATGAAGGGTAGCGCGTATTTCTCATGAACTTTTACTCCACCTATCCTCAGTATTAGGAATTTAGCTAGCCACGCTAGGAAGAATGGGAACCAGAAGAAGACAGTGTCCCAATATCCAACGCCTAGGAAGAAGCCTACTGGATGCAACGGCCACCATGCGAAGCGTCCACTCAAGAATAGTAGTATCGCGCCTATAATTATGCCAATCACCACGTTTACATCTGGATAAATGCCTGGCGGTCTTGGCCACGCTTTATCGGTAACGGCTATTTTAACTGCCGAGTCAGGTGTCCAGCTGCCATATAGCCTGAAGAGCCAGCCAGCTGAAACGTTAACGTTCATTCCGAAAGAGTAGACTCCGGTCAAGAATAGTGGAAACCCTATTAGCGAACTTATTATTAAGCCTATGCACGCTCCAATGAACATATCTTTCGGCCTTAGGCCTAGATCGTATCCTGCTGCGCAAGCAAACTGGTATAGTGGTCCAGGGTTGCCCCAAGGCAGT
Organism: Bathyarchaeia archaeon; assembly: GCA_038867895.1. Taxonomy (GTDB): domain Archaea; phylum Thermoproteota; class Bathyarchaeia; order Bathyarchaeales; family DTEX01; genus DTEX01. The sequence continues at coordinate 2,640 of JAWBXL010000076.1, forward strand.
CCATGGCTAAAAGTTTGATCGAAGAGTATTGCTGTTGAGACTGCCGGCGTGCCTCCTATTCCGCCTAATGCATCAGACAATATGAATTTTGTGTATGTTCCCACTGTTCTTGGTATAGCATAGGTTGTGTAGCCAACAACTCTTATCCAGCCCAATGTCCAAATTGCTAGGAAAATAAGCATAAGCAATGATACATGGAATGGCACGCTAACTGCCATTGGTAGGGCCAGCATTCCAATTATCGATATAATGAATAGAGGGATCACTATCCTAGGATGGGCTTCGATCTCTGAAACCGCACCAGAGGAGGCGCCGAAGGCTTGTTTAAAATATCCTACGATAAACTTTCTATGAACTATAAACGGCCATAATGCTAAAGCTATCAGTACACCATTACTTAAGTAACCAAATTTGGCACCATAGGTCCATGAGTAGTTGCCGTGTACGGTTAATGCAGCCCATGATGGATCATATGGAGCTAGCCCAGCGGCGACGGTTATCGGAGCAATTATTATATAGCATAAAACGTAGAAGAACCATGTTGAAAACAATATATTTAGCGGCAGATAATATGCGACAGCCCACATTGGCGGATAGAAGCTTATGGAAAGAGCTGCGCCTGGCAGATATTTTCCGTACACTAATGTTAACTCGTGATACCAAGCAAAGGCAGGCTGCGCCATTAGGCTAGGCCATGCCGCTGGCGCCATCCCTGTAAAGTAGGCAAACCATTCTGCAAATAAGGCTTGCTGATAGAATGCAAATCCCACTAAAGCGCCTACCCAGAATATTTTCTCCTTAAAGATCCTTGCAACCGGTCGTTCACCTGCCGTTTCCGTGGATAATTTTACTGTAACTGTCAGTAGCTGGGAAGCTGGGTATGGTAATCTCTCAACCTCTAAATATGGCTTCCTAAGTATTTCACCTATAAGCAAAGTGAAGAAGCCAAAAGCCAGTAGATAAGATATGGCGAAAGCTAATGGAGTTGCCCAAGCATCCCAAGGTACTGGAACACCGCCGTTCAAGAAGCCCTCAAGAACTTTAGGATCCTTTGGGGCGAAAAGGGGATGAATTATATCAAATAAGTCCTTCTTATATGGATCTATCACTAGTCCACCTACATAAGGGGCTATCCACCCGTACATAGCCTCATAATTATTTATCTCTATACCGATCAATAATGAAGCTATGAGGAAACCATATTCTCTCGCGTTAAGCTTTAGCTTAGGCGCAAATCTGCTGATTAGGGCGAGCAGTATCGCTATCATAACTATTGGAGCTACCAGTGCTACTGGAATCATTGAAGTTAATGAACCCATCAGCGAATAACTCTGCCCATTAAAAGGCGCAAAAGACCCTGGTGCCGAGCCTTGCCCTAAACCCAGAGTTAGTACACCGCAAACTAGGAGTGTTAAGAGAATCCCCAGAATATAAGTTCTAATGCCTATGCCAAGAAACTCTTTCTCTGCCATAATATTCCCTTCCCTTCAATTAGATTTATCTAATATTTACGGAATTTAAGATTTTCGGTCTTGTTAACGAAATTTAGCCTCCATTTACTTTAAGTTATTTCTAACGCGAATTTACCTACCATACTAATTTCAGCTGGTTACTACCTGCTCTGCATTGTTCGAGTAACCATTTGCCCCGGAAGCAGACACCTACGCCACGTCTAAATCCACTTCCCGGGTTTATACATATATCTTACACTCCACTCCTCTTTAGAATAATATTGTACTTCTTTCCATCAAAGCTTAGGGCATCTACGGTAAAATCCTGATAAATGCCCATGTCGTATGGAGCAATATGAAGGATAGAAGAAAGCCGTTCAATATTTATTGAATCACTGAGAAGATTAAAGACCCCTCGCTTAAGGGGATATGTTATACGACTTGCGCCACTACTTCGGGACAATGCTCTACGCCCAGACGAGAGACATATCATATGTTAAGGAGAAGATGGGTCACAGCAAGCTTGAGACAACAATGATCTACACTAAACTCGTGGCCTTGCCATCAGAAAGGAATATATGCAAGGCAGCTGAAACGGTTGGGGGGAAGGGTCTCATAGAGGTAGGGTTTGAATATGTATGCGAACAAGACGGGCTTAAATTCTTCCGGAAAAGGAAAGGAAGTGAGAGAGTCGTGGGTTCATCCGTGGTGCCGGGGGCGGGATTCGAACCCGCGACCTCCAGATCTCCTATCGCCTCATGCTGTTCTGACCCTTAATCTTACGTCTATAGATTATGAGTCTGGCGCCCAAACCAGGCTAGGCTACCCCGGCAGTTTCGCGGTCGCTCTCGACTATTTATTTTATGTTTTCCCTCACCTAAAAATGTTAGCCTTCCTTCAGCATATGCTTTTATATTCTTGAAGGGAGAGAATCATGATCTGGCAGGATTCCCGGCATATCGTCAGGCACAATGCCAGAGTTAGGTGACGGATTTAAGGTAAAATTTAATACTGGTTTAGTGCTGTAGAAGTGTTTCTGACGAAAGGAGGATTTGCAGATGACCCCCTCCGAGCATGGTCTCGTGGTGGGCGTTTCGAGAAGTCAATTGAGGGCGAAATATTTATGGAAGTATCGTGGGCTAGATGATGAGGGGATTAGTTTAGGGTTAGCTGAAATAGACTTTGATATTCCTGAACCCGTTAAAAGGGCTATAATAAATGCTGTGTTAAATGGGGAATATCATTATAGCCCCGTAGAGGGTTTACCGGATTTTCTTCAAGCCGTCGTAGACAGGTGGAGGAGGTTTAATAAGGTTGATATAAAGGTGGAAAATGTTCTTCCAACTGTTGGAGCGATGAATGGGATATGGCTTGCCTCTCAAGTCTGTTTAAATCCCGGAGACGAGGTCTTGATCGTCACGCCGATCTACGGGCCCATACTTAACCATATGGCTTCCACCGGCGC
>JAWBXL010000077.1:0-5533 GCA_038867895.1 Bathyarchaeia archaeon
TTTTGTCTCGGGAATAGGAGTTTATCTTTGTTCTTTTCAAATTCATTTTTTGCTTTCAGGTATAGCTCTCGATCATCTTCATCGGCTTTTTTATATCCTCTTTCATTGCATTTTGGGCAGTAGTATTCTATGGCATACATTTCGGTCTCTGGAATCTTTCCCTCCCGCTTAACGGCTCTTAGTATTTCGCCCTTGCTTCCACATGAGGGACAAAGGTAATGCTTTCCCTTTGCATAACCTTGAGAGGGCGTGAAGGCTTTTTCACAATTTGGGCATGTGATCTCTTCACTTAATTTCTCCGTTTCAATAATCTCTTTACAGTTGGGACAGAATACTACGTGAAGCTTACCTTTCGGGGAAGCAATTCTAAATGAGCTGAAAAGCGGAACGGAGTCCCCACATTTCAGGCACTTGATTTTCTTAACCCAGAAAACATACATTACGTCAGCTTGCTCTCCGCATTTCGGGCAAATAGTCTTATAGTAGCTTTTAATTTTATCTGCAACCCTCTTCTCAAGCCTCTTAAACTCCTCCTTAAACTTATTGAAATTTAATGGCTCAACCTCCTTCTTAGTTATGAACCTAGCTAAGAGGATCCTCAACTCATTAGAGGAACAGAGGATAGCGCTCCCCCGCGTCCACTCACTCATTTTACGCCTCGAAGATTGGCGCTTAAAAGTTAGGAGATGGTGGTCTATGCTTGGAGGGAAACCCATTTAGAGATGGGCGCAGGATCCTTCAGGAGAGCCACCGCCTCATATTGGAGAGCCTAGGCCCCTCGATTCAGAGGCCCCTAATTCAAGCCTTGGAAGCCATTAAGGGGCTAGGAAAGATGCCTTCAGCCCCTAACGCCTAAAAGCGAATCGAAGAAGGAGCCTTTCGAAGTCATTGAAGTTCAAACCCCCCCGAAAGTAGGCTTCACGTCATTTCCAATTCGAACCGCGTTAAGACGGTTAATTGAGTCCACGGCTAGAGCTGTTGAAGCAAAGGCTGAAGCCGAAAGATTAGCGAAAGAGGCCGAGAAGATAAGGGCGGAAGAGGAAGCCTACAGGCGCCCCTCATTATTGTTGAGGAGGTAAATTTTTAGCTTTGTGACTTAATTCTCCATCGTCTAGATCTCTTCCTCGGTTCTATTTCTTGAGTTTTGCCTTATAGGTTTATTAGCGTGTTGTACGTATGCTTTGGCCTCTAGTTCTTCCTCATGCTTTCCATGTTTTTGCCATGCAGTATTCTCCGTACTGGTGTTTGAATGTTGAGAAGGCTGTTTCAACTGCCCAACGTCTACCGTAGCCCATCACCCTTTTGATAATCCCAACCGCTCTACGTCTTTCCAGAAGCGCCCGGTGCCTTCTTTATTACGACCTCGGGCGTCGTAGCCTTCGAGAAAGTCCAAGCCAAGTAGAAGCTCACCACACCTAATAAGCTCTCATCAACAACAAACCAATACACGGATTAAAGCAAGACGTAAGAAGCTTAAAGAATTGAGCCGCAAAGCAATTATATTCATTAGAATTCCTGGAAGAATTCCTTTTTAAACAATAATGCCACATTTACAAGTCTAATAAGCACAGGTACTTCTACTAGTGGGTCAATCACTGCTGCAAATGTGGTTTCGGGATTGATTCCAAGAATGGCGATCGTAATTGCGATTGCCAACTCAAAATCATTGCTGGCGGTAAATGAAATTGCTGTTATTTGAGGATAGGGTGCTTTCATTTTTACCGCGACAAAAAAATCCCAAACCACATTAAAGGAAAATAAAGAACCAAGGGGACAGTTACCCGAATCATGTCTAACGGCAGTTTTACGATATATTCTCCTTTCAGGGGACGTGACAACTTAATGCAAAGCTTACGTTAAAACTCTTAATATAATGTTGACTGGTCAATCTGAGCGATGTAATTTTGAAGCAGGCTTGTGTTGAAGTTTTAAGTTGTCACGTCCAGTAAAATAATGTCTGCGTAAATAAAGAGCAACATTTACTAAATTAATTAAGACTGGAACCTCTATTAAAGGCCCTACTACCGCCGCAAAAGCTTGTCTTGAGGCTATACCAAAAACTGCCACTGCTACTGCTATTGCAAGCTCGAAATTGTTACTTGCCGCTGTAAAAGCAATGCTTACAGTAGCAGGATAGTCTTCTCCTACTTTCATACACATATAGAAGGAGACAAGGAACATGACGACAAAGTAAAGGAGGAGAGGTATAGCTATTCTTATAACATCAATAGGTATATTTACGATATATTCGCCCTTGAGCGAAAACATTACTACAACAGTAAAGAGTAAAGCAATCAGAGTTATGGGACTTATATATGGGATGAAAACATTCTCATACCAGGACTTGCCCTTCAGTCTTATCAATGAGAACCTCGTAAGTATACCACTAAAGAATGGTATTCCTAGGTATATAAGCACACTTTTTGCTATCTCCCATGTTGATATTCTTACTGAAACGCCTTTAAGACCGATTAGCTCTGGTAAGAGGAAAATAAAGAAGTGGGCATAGATAGCATAGAACAGTATTTGAAAAATCGAGTTGAATGCGACGAGAGCGGTTGCATATTCACGGTCTCCACCAGCAAGGTCATTCCATACAATTACCATAGCAATACACCGAGCAAGTCCTATTAAAATTAAACCAGTCATATATTCAGGATATGAATTAAGGAAGAGGACTGCCAAAGCAAACATTAGGAAAGGACCTACAATCCAATTTTGAACTAGTGATAGCAAAAGAGCCTTCCAATCTCTAAATACTTTCCCTATTTCTTCATACTTCACTTTAGCTAAAGGCGGATACATCATAAGGATAAGCCCAATTGCGATTGGAATAGATGTAGTTCCTATCTGAAATTGAGAGATAAAGCTTGAACTTTCAGGGAAAAAATAACCAAGTCCTATTCCAAAAACCATCGCAAGAAATATCCATAGCGTAAGAAATTTTTGAATTAATGGAAGTCGCTTATTTTGCAAATTTTCCTCCCCCAATACCATCAGCCGCCCCCTTTAAACTTTTGTTACACTCTCGCGCACCCTTCCCAAGGCAAGACCCCTTCTTCTCGCCCATCTCCTGTTCCTGTCTGGAATTAAGACAACGTGTTCCATTATGCTTCTTGCCAGCATAAAGCAATAGCTCCCTAGCCCAGCCACTTCATTAAAACATTACCAAATCAAATTTGTGAAAACAATTTCACTAATTTAAACTTTTCTACTTTAAGAGCTGCTCAATCATAAGTATATCTGGGGATCTTGGGTTAGCTATAACTTTTCTAGTTATTGGATCTACTAAAAGGTCTAATGTTTCTAAGACTACTCGCCCTATAAGAGGTTGAGAACCTTCTCACATCTCCTACAACGTCGAAATTACCAACCCCTTAGCTTTGTGGCTTAATTATGCACCCCTCATTAATCCTACATTAAACACCTCACATTAACTCATGTGGAGTTAATGTGAGGTTAAGAATTAAGCCACAAAGCAAAATTTTCAAAAATTTGAAAAAGCAGGCGATGATGATGCCAATGAAGCGAAGGAGAAATTGATAGAGCGCTTATATTTTATTTGAAGCTAAGGGAATGCGCTCCTGCCAAAATTCCATTTTCGACCTAAAAATAGGGGTTTCTCACGTATCTTCAATTTTTGCCGCTCCTCATGCGGCTTTTATGACGTGGAGGAGTTTGCGAGCGAGCTTGAAGCAATCATGCCTGAGGAAGCTGCTGCGAGAGCATGGTGACGGCCTCGAGGGTTCTGAACTCCCGGTTTCATGAGTTTTGTAAATTTACCAACTCTAGTTTTCACCGTGAGCTGTTCTTCAACTTCTTTGGCTGCAAAGTTTTGCAGCCACCCGCCATTCCAAGGAGTGGAAGGACAGTTCTAGCCATGCCTCGCCTAAAGCCTTCGAGGGCCATAGCCTCCCCAGGACTGAGCTTCACGTAAGCCTCGATCGGGTTCTGGGTTAAGTTAGGAATACGTGCCGTAACCTTCAAGTTGTCGACGTTCTTCAGCTTAGGCTGTGAAGAGCAAGGTCCTCAGCGACATCTACTTCGACCTGGATCCTCAGGACCTTGAGAAGCTTGATGAGCTGCTGAGACTGAGCGGGATTCGCTAACACCGTGAGGAGTCTGATCCTTCAACGTTGGTCTAGAGGGTGGCAAGCTTCCTCCCAAAGGAGCTCTTGGAAGAGTCTGCTGAAGAGCCTTCAGAGCCCATCTTCGAGCTCTACGACAAGATGGCCTAGCATGAGCTGAGGCAGCTCCTACTAGAGGACCTGCGGAGCCGGATCGAGAAGCGCAGGCATAAGCTGGGCCTTAAAGAGCCGAGAAAAGATGAGGAAAAAGGCTTAGAGGTGCGATGTCCATGTATGGTGCCACTTGGATACGTGGTCTTCGGCCAGGATGGAAGGATGACACACTTCTGCACGCTCAAGCAGAAGCAATGCCCATTCTACGCTCCTGGAGCTCATGAAGTCTCCCGCGCCTCCTTCAGGTTTCCTAAAAAAAAGCTTTCTGCTTTTCTCCGTTAACATGTATCTTTTCCGCCCTAACCAACCTCCACTACAAGCTCCCTCTCCAAGAGAGCCTCTAAAATCTCCCTCAGAGCCTTCTACGAGACATTTGAGACATACGTTATCCTCGTCGGGCTCTTCATGCCAAATGGTATTCTACAACTTTTTTGTAAAATTTAATTGCAAATAAACAAAATAAAAACAATATTTGTCTTTCAAAACAGAAAAAGAAGAAGGGGGTTGCGGGAGATGTCTCCAGCTGTCGGCGGGTTCAAGTCCCACCCCGGCACCATTTATATACTCTGGAATAAACCCCCTGGCAGCTGCATCTTCACTTCCTCCTCCTAAAGAACTTTAGGCAGCTCTATGCTCAGTTTGAGCTCAACCTTGCCCTTAAGCGCCTCCCAAGCAGCGAGCAAGTCTCTTTACCGCAGTAACCTTTATCTTTAAAATTTCCCTTTTTCTCCGCTCTTCACCACTCTTTTGATTTCTCTGACAACCTTTAACATTTTTCTTAAACTTAAGCATGGCGATGAAAGGTGCTCATTAAGGCTTACGATCGTTTATATGAGGATTATTGATCTTTCAAGATATGAGCATAGAGTTGAGGTTTTGTTACTATCAATGCAGATAGGCTTGACGTTCTACGATACATCATACATATCAATAGCTAAAAATCTTAATTGCAACTTAGTAACTGATGATGACGAGCTCATAAGGATATCTGAGAAATTAGGAGTTAAGACTATTAAAAGCATGGATTTACCAGTCAAGAGCTAGATTTATAGAGCTCAAAGTGGATTCTTCTACGATTTCAGTCTTAACGTCTATAATAACCTCCATCATATTCATAAATAATCCCAAATTGTAGTTTTTCCTCTTGACAATCTTAAAATAGCAACATTTGACAATCTACGAAACTTTCTTATTGCAAATTCTTCTTTAGATATTCTATTAGCTTTAAGTATTTATGGCTATAGCAAATCCAGCAGATATATTAATAAAATGGTCATTGTAGACTCAACCAT
>JAWBXL010000078.1:0-5288 GCA_038867895.1 Bathyarchaeia archaeon
CGTCTAACATACTCCGGGTCATTGAAGGGTGGAAAACCAATATCCTCCCAGCCCTTAGTGACACCATAGTTTCTTGAGATCGTAAACGCCTTAAGCCGCACGCCATAGAGGTCGGGGCTTGTTATATCAATGCCTAATTCAGGTATGTACGTTGAAAAGGTTGGCATGACAACATTTCCATCTATATCGACTAATCTTTCAGCCCCTGCAGCTTCACCATACTTAATTAAATATTCCATGCATCTTACAGTTAACCAGTCACCATTCTTTAACATCTCCTCTTCTTCCCGTGTAAGATACATATGTTACCTCCTTCAGGATAAATCGGTTACCATATATGTACATAGTACTCTTACTTAAATATATAAGCCTTTATCAGTAACGTACCATGAAGTTTTTAAGAGCACCATTATAGAGATCAAATAATCAATAGTAGCCGTCCTCTTCCATATACGAGAATAACCTAATTTTACCCCTTTGAGTAGGCGAAAAAGTTATTATATGAAACTCTACATTTAAAAATGTTAGGTGAAAATGTTGCAAGCTGGCGGGGGATCTTCTAAATCTTTTTCCTCTGTCATAAAGAGAAAAATTAAAAATTTCTTCACAAGTGCCCCCTCATTAAATATTTCGAGGGAGAGAGAGGATGAATTAATAGAGAAAATTGCTCAATTAATTCATAAATATGAATTAGAGGATCCAGCCATGCTGTTCATGGCTGGCCTTCAACCAATAGCGCCAATAGTTGTTCCCTACGCGTTATTTCCTATTTCACCCATTTTAAGGACACTTGGAATAAAAACAGAAGAATATATAGCCCTCCTTTCTAAAGGAGAAAATATTAAACGTATCATAGAACGTCTCGAAGAACTTCAAAGACAGGAATAGCAATTTACTACCAGAAGAAGTTTTTGGTGATTAGTAATGTTTACTCTGTGCGGAATACTTTTTTACACCTCTATGATCTCAACATTTGCTCTTGGAACAATTACCCTGCGTCCATCACTTAATTCTATTTCAACAACCCTCACAAACGATTCTGTTTCTATCTTTTGAAGTTCTACTGGTAATCTGACGACTTTGCCGATTTGGCCGAAATATGGTGCGCGGATTATCCTAACCATTGTACCTATATTCATGGTTAAATCTTTCTCAAACTCTTCCTCTTCAGTGATCTTCTGCTCCTCTTCTGGAACTATTACTTCTGGCCTAATGACGCCTGCCCTAATTTGTGTTGCCCCGTTAATGGAAGCTGTTTTCCCTTCAAGGGAGCTTAATATATCGAATGTATGGGGCGCCATATTCATTTTTCCGAATCCCTCAGTAATTATTAGTGTTAAGGGAAGGTCTTCACTTCCAGTTATTGCAACACCTATAACATACCCCAGAAATGATACTAGATCCTTTGCATTGATTCCGCCTACAACAACACCCTTCGCCCCAACATCAGCTGCCTTTTTAAGGAAATCTAATGTGGCTAGGGCGCCGCCCACCAATATTTTTCCCGCGCAGCTTTCATCAACATTATGCGATGAAAGTACTTCGTTAGGTTTACCAACAGTCTTTAATTCACCTATTCTCTCGCCGGAAACTCCCAGTATTCCCTGAACAAAAGCCCCCCTGGTCCTTATGACGACACCAATATTCCCAATAACCTTAACCACTTCGCCAGGAACATAAGCGATCTTTCTAACTATTGTTGGAGGCTTCCTTATCCCAATAACACCGCTGAAGTCAGAGACATATTCTAGGGTGCCACTTACAGGTGAATAGTATTTGCTTTTTATTAAGCCGAAGAATTTTGTTGAGAGCGCAATAAGCTCGCCCTCCTTAACGGTTTCACCCACCTTCTTTAATAAAACTCTATAAATATCTTCAGGTTCGATTCCAAGATGATATGCTAATGGAATCATCTCAACGCCTGACTGTATTTCGGTTTCAGCCACTATGGTTTCTGCGGAAACCCTATCGTTCTCCTTAACTAAGACTCTCCCCGGCACTGGCAGAGTTCTCTCCTTATATATAACCGTCGATCTAAGAATTTTTAAACCGGGGGTGTACGCCATTCCAACTCACCCTTTTGACATACGTTCAAGAGCATCTTCAGGATAAGCTTTTAGCGCTTTAAACCACTTAATTAACGCATCTCTATTAGCCTTCCTATCCTCAGGGATCTGAAGCGGTCTACCCCTTGCATCGAAAACTACCCCTACGACTCCTCCACTCACTTTAGCCTTAATAGTTTTTCCGGATCCGGCGCCCATATCGCACTCTTTATGGGGTGTTATTTCCATCGTGATTGTTTGTTCAGATGGAAGTGGAATCAGCTTTATCTCGCCAAATGAAACTTCCTCTCTTACTACGCTTTCATCCGACATATACATCTTCACTCTCAATACTATTGCATTTTTATCCTCCGGTACCCCTCTGGGCGCTATGCATGTGCCCAGGTGGACTACGCAGTCCTTTTCAAATATTTCTATGGCTGCCTTCGGGTGTACCGTTGAGAGTACTCCTAAATGTGGCATCATGAAGACGCTGTCTTGAATTATCTTAGTAATACCCTCAGGCTGGAAGCTATCTATCAATATCATCATGCTTTGAGCCCTTCTTGGCGCGCGTGATAGCAACCCCCCTGTCCCACCAATTATGTCAACCCTTAGCATGTCAATGTAAGTCTCTAAACCTTCTACCTTGCGAGCAATTATATCGGTTAACTCGCTCGGTTTTACTCCACGTAGGCCCCTCGCTAACAGCTTATGATGATTAAATCCTAATCTTATCGCTTCTCTAGCTACAGCGTGCTCAATAACTAAGTCTTCTATTGTCTGAGGAAGTGTGGTTGGGCGAATCATTTTATTATAGAGCCTATTCATCAGTTCATCCTCGTCAATCTCGAATGGTATCCACCTTAAAATGTTCTGAGCGCCCGCCTCTTTAAACACATTACATATACTGTAGCTCATCCCAAGATTTGCACTGACAGTCCTCACAAATCTCCCATAGAAAACAGAGTAAACGTTTGTTGTTGCTCCTCCAAGCCCTACCCCAATTATATTAGCATTATATTGCTTAGCGAGTAATTGAAACATCTTCCCCTCGGCCATCGGTGTAGGCATAATCGGCACCTTCGTCCACTTCATTAGCTTATCATATCCCGGCGCGTGTGACATAACATGTTCCAAGAATTGCTGATGTATTGCTTGTCTACAGGGCTCAACGTTCTCAACCCCTATTTCTGGCCGTATATTATCCACTATTTGTAATGCAAATCTATCGCTCAAAACTTTCTCAATGTGCTCTCTAGCATCTTTATTTCCAGCATAGATAACGGGCAACCTGAAGTCAGCGCCAAATCTAGCCCTCGGATTAGCCATCCTAAGTATTTCCGCCAAGGTGACAACCTCTTTTACTGCGCCGCCATCAGTCCCCCCTGAAATTAAGACTATATCTGGCCGCGTAAAGCGAGTTTTCTCAATCTTCTCAAATAATGGTTTCCCGTCATCTAGTGTTATCACATCTATAACTATAGCTCCAGCTCCTAAAGCTGCCCTTTCGGCGCTTTCTCCAGTTATACTCTTTGTGATTCCATACACCATCATTTGGAGACCGCCGCCAGCCGAGCTGGTGGTTGCATAAAGATCCACTCCCTCAGCGCCGGGACTCTTATTGTCTCTAACAATTATTCCCTCAGAAGCGCTGGCAAGAATCTTTAAACCGGTGAGCTCCTCAACCTCTCTGACAGCATTACAGACTCCCATAGTCACGTCCTCAAAGGGAGCTTCAACAGTTGTTGGAGCTTCACCTGAACAAATGAATCTATACTCACCTTTCACTTTTTTAAAGAGTCTCGCCTTGGTCGTTGTGCTCCCAACATCTGTAACGAGAATTAACTCCATTTCTTCAAGATTCATCTTCAGCACCTTTCGTAACATACATGCTTAACTTTTATTAATCTAAAGATGCTAATTATTTAATCTTTTTGAAACAGCCTACATAAGAAAACATTTTGTTTCCTATTCACAGAATTATCTAAGCCTCTATAAAACCACCTGTTTCACACTTACTACCTAAGCTCTATTAGACTTTTAATGGGTTAGGCTACTGTGATTGAATTGTTTGGGAGCGAGCCATGTAAACGTAGTAGGGGTTTCCTTCACCATCATATTTGCCTTTAATTTTGTATACTTTCATCAAAATTAGCTTTTGCTTTAATATACCAATATCTTTCACTTCATAATGATTCCAGGGTTCATTAATTATTTTTTCAATCTCAACTTCTTCTTTAGGTAGCTTTAATGCTTCGGGTGGAGGAGGTAATGGTAGAGTTGGTTTACCCTTAAGATTCTCTGGACTTTTTACTACAGCAATAGTTTGTCCCTTAAAAGCTAGGATAGGTTTTCCTGTCTCCGGATCCTTTTGATCAGTCTTAAAGATGCCCACTATTATCGGCCTAACCTTGAGAATAGAGCCATCTTTAAGCTTATACACAAACCAGTCTTCATTAATTATTTTGAAGTCTAACTCTTCAATAATTTTAGGTTTAGAAGCACTAGCCATACCTTTCCTCTTCTAAAGTCTTTTTTAAAGGATTTAAACCTTACGTTACCAATATTTGGATCCTTCACATTTTCGATCTCGAGGTTTAGCATAGAGAGCATATAATGGGATTATTGGATAAATAAGATCTGCTTTGTCAGCATATGTGGATCTTGTGGAAAACTTTAAATATTTTTTTCTATCAAAAAAATAAAGTGGGGTACGTATGTCATTCCTGGTAAAGGGAGGTATAACACAGCTAATACTCTTTTTCATCATCGTGATACCTTTCGCCTACTATCTGTACCTAATGCGCAAAGGAAAGAAATTGCCAGAGATGAGGGATTTTCCACCACTGAAAGCTCTTGATGACGGAATCGATAGATGCTTAGAGATGGGGAGACCGTTCCTATACGTTATGGGTATGATGGCTACAGTGCGAGGAGAATTCGCGGGAGGGGTTATCGCCGTCCTCTCCTTGCTCAGAGTGTTGGCAAGAAGATGTTTTGAAAAGAATGTTAGAGTTATCGTTGTGCCAGGAGGAGCCGCTGACGAAACGGTGCCAATGTTAGATACGCTGTTAAAGGAGAGCGCTTTAGAGATAGGGAAGCCGGAGATGTACAAAACTGAGAGGGACTTGGTATATCTTGGTAGGGCTTACAGCGCCGAGCTTGTTAACCTTATAGAGGTAGAGAAGCCTGGGTGCACAGCTAATGTGGGCGTAATCGGTGGTCCGGATATGATTGCGT
>JAWBXL010000079.1:0-5188 GCA_038867895.1 Bathyarchaeia archaeon
AGTAGCCCCATCTCAAATCTAGCGGTTCTGCTCCACGAGCTAACCTGCCCCTTATCATCCCACCACCTAACCTTCCAATAATAGACTTTGCCGCTTTCTAAAGGTTTCCCAGCGTACTCAACATTAACTGATTGGCTTGAATCAACTTTACCGCTATCCCATATGTCACCGAAATCCTTAGCTAAATTCTCCTCTGAGGATGCAACTAGTATTTGGTAGGCTGACTGTCTACGTCCACGCTCATGGTGCGTCAGCATCCATGAGAACCTTGGCTTAAATACATCTATCCCTATTGGATCAACACAATATTCGCAGAACAGTTCAATAGGACCCTCCAAGAAACGCTCCATTTCGCCCATAATAGATCACAAATAACCTTTATAAAGGGAGACCTTTAAGAAGATTTCTTCGCTAATAATTAAGGAATGGGCAATTAAATATAGTGAGAAGCAAGTTTTAGGGATTAGAAATTTTAGAGATCGAGAAAAAATTTAAATAAAATTTAAAAAAATTAAATAATGGGGGAAATATCTGTGGAAGTGAAAATTAAGAAAGTTACTGCAGCGCAATGGGCTTTAGTCTTTTTCATTGGACTCTTTGTCTTCTTTGTTGCCTATATAACAAGGCATATAGCTGGCGGATGGACTGTTAATGGATGGTTTGTTGGTCTCATATACATAATTGCGCTCCTTGAAGCTCTCAAAAGAATGAACCCTAAATTAAGAATCTCGCCAACTCTCCTGACGCTTATATTGATGCCTATGTTTATCTTTGGCGGTAAGACATTTTTGGCAACTTTCACTGGCGAAACCAATTTTACAAACGTTGTAAATGCTTTTTGGAACAGTTGGGCATATGTTTGCGTACATACACCGGAGACGAGGGAGATCTATCTTAGATACGCGCCTTCTTGGCTTGTACCAAGAGATTTAAACCAAGTTGAACTCGTTGTGAATGGTGGTGGAGGACCAATTGACTGGGGTGTTTGGATACCGCCCATTATTGGCTGGTCAATAATTTTAGTGGCTACATGGATCCTTAATACTTTCATAGCGTTCCTTATAACTGGGCCAAGATGGGTTGAGATTGAGAAGCTCGTCTTTCCACCTTCTATACCAGCGACTTATCTGGTGAAGAACTATACCTCTTTTACTGAAGAAGGAAAATCAATCCTCTTTAATCTAAAGGACCGCACAATCAGAGTCTTTTGGATAGCGATGATAGTGGGTTTAATAGTTGGTTTACCGACATACTTAGCCATATGGATGCCTGAATTAAGATATGTTCTTGGAGCCGCAGGCGGAGGATTGGCAATGTTTTGGGTGGACATACGACCTATCATGCAAGCGATTTTACCAGGCGCGCAAGGTGTCGCCCACCTCTACCTTGGCTCGGCTTTCTGGACAGTACTGCTTCCTTGGGACACAATAATCACAGTGTTACTTGTCTGGCTAATTTTAGGAATATTATATCCAACTATCGCGGTAAGGGTGGGATTGGTTCCCTATAGCCCTGGTATGGAGGGCTGGAACCAGTGGAGCATCGGCGCTCACGCTGCTAATCCGTTCCCATACACCGTTATGATATTTGGTTTCCCAATAGGGCTGGGAATATGGTACATTTGGTCAGCTAGAGATTATATTATAAAAGGAATAAAGGCCCTTAGTGGAAAGGACATTCGCGAAGGCGGTATGTCTTACAGGTTTAGGATGATTGGTCTAATGATATCTTTCATCCTGCTTGTCGCGGTATGGAGTGCTGCAGGGATGCCGGCATATATATCGCTGATACTTGTTATTGTCTACGTAGTGTACTCGATATCGGCTGGCAGGGTCTGGGCAGAGTTCGGTCCATGGGGACTAGAATGTTCGCCATCAATATGGATGTACGTATGGCCAGTCGGTGCTGTTGCTGGCGCGTGGGGTTGGGTGCCAGCAGAGGGTTCGTCAATAGCGATCTTTTCAATGGCTGGTTCCTCTTATAGCACATGTATAGGCTTTAATAATGATCCGACAAGTATAGGGGGACATACATGGATCTACAGAGTTGGATATGATAGTGGCAGTGACTTAAACTCCCTCATGAAATGGTCTATAATAATGGCCATTATCTTTGTACCACTATACTTAACGTTTGACGTTTGGTTCTCAAGCCACTATGGATATATTAATACAGCGATGAACTACATATTCGGTTGGAATCATCCATTAATAGGGTTAGGGCAGGGTGTGACAAGTCTCAATTATTGGCTTGGTGATCCTGGAAGAACTTTAACATGGTTTGCTGTTGGAATAGTGTTGTCACTTATAATTGCCGCTCTTAGGACAAGGTACGCTTGGTTCTTCATAAATCCAATAATGATGGTTGCCGCTGTGACAGAGATGCATTGGCTTTGGCTCAACTTCATTATAGCAGCTATAGTAAAATATGCCTTAACAAAATCGCTAGGTCCAGCGAAAACAATCCAGTACATGATTCCACTAATCGCCGGGTTCTTAATAGGTGTGGGTCTACCCTATCTAATCTCAGGCTTCATAATACTGGGCATGGGCGCAGCCAACTTGGCAGCCTATTGGCGATAGATTCGCTCATTTCACCTCTTTCTTTTTTTAAGAATATAAGTCAATGCTCAGTTTATAAATTAAAACGCTCACAAAAACAAAAACTTACGCGTTATTTCACAATGCTATACATTTTTACTGACTAATTTAAAAAATTAAATAATATAGAAAACAGATTATTTTTAAACTGAAAAATGACGAAAAATATAAAAGTGGTCTCCAGTTAAAATTTAATTGGAGTTGCTGATGGAAGAACGTGTAGAATTCAAAAGTGGTTTCACATGGAGATCATTGTTAGCTATTATTTTAGCTGCAGCATTATTTATTCCAATTTCAACTTACACCTATTTACTTATGGGTACAGCTTTAGGGACGGTCTCGGTCTTCTTTGTATCTTTGCTTTTCGCTGAAATTGCCAGATTAACTTATGCTAAGCTAACTACACAAGAAGCGTTAATGGTATATTATGGAGCCAGTATAGGCGGATCAGTTAGCATAGTTTATTTCCTGATAATATACAGGAGTTACTTTATAAATTCTCCATTTGCATGGTCCGCGTATATAAATGGAAGACCGCTTCCAGAATATATTCCAAGTTGGTTAACCCCACCCCCGGGCTCCTCGGCTCATATAATTAGAAACTTATTTCACCCAGACTTCTTACCAGTTATATCATTATACACAACAATGCTTATTTTAAATCTAATCGCGGATTTGGGTTTAGCTATGTTTATTTCTAGAATTTTCATTGAAATTGAGAAAGAAAAATATAGGTTTCCATTTGCAGACGTAGATTTTTCAATAGTAGATTTTATTGGTGAGCGAAGGCCTGATAAAGTTATGTTGCTAGTTACATCCATGATCCCTGGAGTATTATGGGCTTTAATAGCTCTTGTAGGACCAACATTTACAGGAATAAGGATAATTCCGATACCATATCTAGATCTAACATGGCTTATACAAGAGCATCTTCCAGGAGCAGCTTTTGGTATTGCCACCGTACTCAGCATTTATTTCAGCGGGTTTGTGGTTCCGTTTAATTCTGCAATAACTATGCTAATAACCTCCATATTTATAGGAATAGTATTTAATTCTTTATTTATAACAACTTATCCACAAGTGTTCCCAGAGTGGAGTAGTGAATATTTCAAAGGTATGGGTCTAATAAATATTATAAATAGGTCTTTCATAAGAGTATGGTTTGCTCCGCAAATAGGTTTTGGTTTGGCGGCTGCTACACTCATGATTTTTCTCGCGAGAAAGGGAATAATAACCTTAATAAAATCTCTTTATCGAAAGTCTGATAAATCAATTTTAGATTTTCCATCAAACCTAACTTGTCTACTAATGTTTATCCTTCCCTCACTTATCTCAGTAATTCTCTTTCACATTCTTGTACCTGAGGTCCCGCTCTGGGTTCCGGTATTTTCTTGGCTATTTTATGGTCCGCTCATAGGTATAGTGGCGACGGCAGTCTTAGGGACAGTTGGACTAGGTTTTACACCTCCGTCCTTCGTATGGCAGACACTTGTATATTTGACACCTTATCAGGGTTATTCCGGCTTCGTCTACCAAGTAGTCCAGCCAGGTAGTTTACCAGCTGGTTTCTCTCAGCAAGTGAAAGTAGCGCTTAGAACTGGAACAAGACCTAGGGATTTAATCAAACTTCATGTTACCACTAATGTTATAGGGTGGATTATTGGATTAATATCTCTTGCAGCTTTATGGATGATAGCTCCAATACCTTCAGCAGCCTATCCAAACACCGTTTACACAATGCCTCTCACCGCACAAATTGACGTGGTCACAACTACGAGACAGCTTAGACTATCGGCTGAATACGTACTGGTGCCTATGGCATTGACATTAATAGTCGCAATAATCGGCTTACTCCTAAACAAGGTTGGAATACCGTTTTCTGTACCAGGATTTTTCTCAGGTCTATTTATGCAACCAGCTATTGCCATACCTATCTGTATTGGCTCCGCAATAAGCCGTTTTTTAATGCCCAAAATATTTGGCAAAAGGTGGGGGGAGGTTAGAGGATATATAGTAGCTGGTGAAGGGCTTGGTGAGGGTACCTTAATAATGATACTTATGGCCGCATCTCTACTAAGTAAATCCTCCTGGATTTGGCCGTGGTGATAAATTATGGGAAATAGAAAAGCTAGACAATATTTATTTGCTCTCTTCCTAATTTTAATAGCGTCTTCAATAATTATATCGATATCTCAAGCAATCAGCAAGGGAGGCACGCCAGAGATACTGTTAGGAAAGAGCTCGCGGTCTCCCATCGAGTTTTCTGAGGAATTTTTAGAGAACATTATAAATAACATTATGGGTCATGTAAAAGTTTTCTCATCTTTCAAAACTAGGGTTACCGGATATCTAGGCAGCTTAGAAGCAGCCAACTATATATATGATTTCTTCGTTAAAATAGGTCTCTCGCCGGAAAAGAAAGGTTATTCTATTGCTATCCCATTGAGTCGCGAATCTTATATTACGGTTGGAAATTCAAGGTTTAACGCTGAACCTCTATGGCCTAATGGAGTTCAAACATGTAAAACTCCTCCTGGAGGCATAACTGGTCGGCTGGTTTATATTGGAGATGGGAGATATGAAGAAAT
>JAWBXL010000080.1:0-5155 GCA_038867895.1 Bathyarchaeia archaeon
ACTCTTGATCTCACCTATTGCTTATGTCCTTGATAGAATATGGAACTTTGACTTGGTGTACATACGAACCCCTATACTTTCTTTTGGATTTATGCTTAGTAAAAAGATGAGGGAAAAAAGCATAGTTAAATTTCCAACCTTCTTTGAAGACGAGCTGAAGCTCAAAGGAATAACCGCCAAAACTGTCCATCGAATTTTTTACCTCATTGATAGGGTTGTTTTGACCAGATGTAAAAAAGTAGCCGTCGGAAGCCCACTGTGGATTCCTAAAATTGAAGAAAAAAGAAACGTACATAGACCTCCTTCTTCATACTTACTTTTACCAGCAGGATACAATCCTAAGAAAATGCCAAAGATAAACAATGGAAGGAAATCAGGCGAAGCAGAGAGTGAAGCTAAGATGTTTCGCGTAGGATTTCTGGGGTCGATAGTTAAATGGCAAGGAGTAGATGTTCTCATTAAAGCGATGAGAATCGTGCAAAGGAAAGAGCCTAATACAGAACTTATTATTGTAGGCGACGGACCCTTAAGAAACGCAATCGAAAATTTAAGTAAAACTCTAGAAGTAAACTGTACAATAACAGGAAATCTCCCTCATGATGAGGCATTGAGGCTCCTATCAACCTTTGATGTAATGGTTCTACCTCGTCGGCGAACAACGACGACGGAATCAACCATACCTATAAAAGTAATAGAGGCATGGGCTCTAGGCATCCCCGTTATCGTAACAAAACATAGGGTTTTCCTCGATAGTCAAATAAGAGATTATGAAGATGTTGTTTATTGCGAACCAGAACCTAATAGTGTAGCAAATGCAATATACCTCCTTATAGCTAACGATAAACTCAGAAAGAAGTTAGAATTAAATGGACCTCAGCTTGCAAGACGATTCGATTATGAACGGATGGCAGAAAGATTACTTAAGGTATTCACTGTAGAATGATTAAGAATGATCAAGAATGTCAGGTTATTTCTTAGGTTAAATGGGCAAAAATGGCAAATTGCTGATAAGCAAGCTCACGGCAAACTTTTTGTTTATCGTCATCAAGCTTTACCTGATCAAATAACTCAAGATTATTTAGACAAGATCGGTTCTCCCTATGCTATAGTTAATAACGATGAGGTCGAATATGCATATGTTAAAGCCGGTGTAATCCGGCCCGTTCCAATTTTCTATAAAATAGAAAATGGCATTGTTCATGTAACAGATGATATTACTGACCCATCATATTTGGAAATGCTGAACTAGATGCTTCTTCTCTTCTCGAATTCTTATCTTTTGGATATGTTTTATCAAGTCATAGCTTAATGAGAAATATAAATGTTCTTCAGGCTGGCCAAACTATTGAATTTAAAGATGGTGTATTTGTCGTACGAGACGAGTATCTCTATAATAATACTTCTTTCCACAAAGAAATGGATGAAAGGAGTCTTATGGATGCTCTATGGAGTTTAGAGATAACAGTTTTTAAGGATGTCATTAAATCGACAAAGGGGAAAAATATAGTTGTTCCATTAAGTGGAGGCTTGGATTCAAGATTTGTTGCTTCAATGCTCAAATTGCTTGGAGTAAAAGATGTCGTTTGTATAAATTATGGAATTAAAGAATCCCCTGAGACGCGTATTAGTAAACTTGTAGCTGAAAAACTCGATTATGGATGGCATAATATAGATTACTCGCTGGAATTACAGGTTAAAATGTATAGAGAACAATGTTTTTGGAACTACATAGAAATAACTCATGGTTTTCATGTCACGCCAAATATTCAAGAATTTCTATCGACCTCTTATTTTAAAGAGAAGATAGGGATAAAGAATGCGGTATTTATTCCAGGACATACGGGCGACTTTATATCAGGTGGTCATATTACAAGAGAAATGATCCTTTCTAAAACCCTTAACGATATGGCACTTGCAATTTTGAAGTATCATTATATCCGTCACTGGCCCCTTCCAGAAAAAGTTTTGAATATAATGAAAAAATATTTAACAGCTTTATTAGCTAAGATTAAAGATCAAAAGATTAGAAATTGGCAAGTATGTGAGATGTTTGATTGGCGTGAAAGACAGGCAAAATTCATAATGAGTGCTATTAAGCCGTATGAATTTTTCGGTTATCAATGGCTAATTCCATTGTGGGATGAGCGATTTATAGATTTTTGGGCCTCTATACCACTGAAATTGAAAATACATAAGAAACTTTATCGAAAGTTTCTATCAACCTATATTTTTGGTCCTTTAGATATTGATTTTGAAAAGAGAGAGAAGATTGGAAGTAACTGGAGATTACTAAAAAGTAAAATTACGTATAAATGTTCAACATTTAATCCATGCGGTTTCGATAGGAGTTTTCCATTATTTGACATCTATGTTAAGAGGAATTTTCCATCTAGTCGAGCAGTTATTGAACAGTTTAAAAGAGCTAATGGAATTCTTAACTATGGAAAGAACCCGAATTCTCATTTGGCTGATGCAGTGGCAACAATAATATTAGACCGTTTCCATTCTTCTTCAGATGGTCTGGTGCACTATTCTCATTAACAATCACTGTTTGAATAACATATAGCTTACACCAATATGGATCAAAACATTTGGGAATTACAAGGATCTTCGCTACATAGACAAGTAAGGAGGGCTGAAGCCGTTAAAAGCATGTTGGAAAATTCTAAAGCTGTGTTGGATGTAGGGTGTGCTGAAGGCTTTATTACTTCCTTCATTTCTAAAATTCCAGCCTATGTTGTAGGCATAGATATTAATAGAGATTCCTTGGAGGTTGCAAAGGTTAAAGTAAGAAATGTTGATTTTATTCAAGCATCGATAACGAACCTCCCCTTTAGAGAGCGTGTTTTTGATGCTATCACATGTTGCGAGGTTCTGGAGCACTTGCCGAACCCTATTATTAAAGAGGGTATTAAAGAAATTGACAGAGCATTGTCTGCTAAAGGGATCCTCTTGGTTAGTGTCCCATATAGGGAGCAGATAATGTATACTCGCTGTATATATTGCGGGAAACTGACGCCTCTCTGGGGTCATCTTCAGAGCTTTGACGAAAATAAAGTTTCCTCTTTGCTTCCGAAAAACTATCGGTTAGTGGAGAAAAAAATTTTGCCGAACCTAGGTTTAATTTCGTGTTCAAAAATCTTTAAATGGCTGCCTTTCAGGATTTGGCTGTTAATGAACGATTTGTTTGGTGTTATAAGAAAAGGATATTGGCTTGTGCTAAGATATCAGAAGAGGTGATTTAGCTTTGTCAAACCATACTATTTTAGAATCAAGAATCCGCATGAATTTTGAGACACTATTTAAGTATTTATGATTTATGAAAAGGATTATAATAAGAGAAGAGTGAATAGGGTAATCTCACTTTTCCCATGTTTAAAAAGCGGAAAGTTGCATAATAAAAGAATGCAAAGAGTGTAATTCTCTTGGATCTTTATCCTATATGTAGTGCGCTGTAGAGAACAGCTTTAACAATATTTTTCTTGGACAATTTTTATGGATAAAAACTTAATAGTTCATGTTGTTGGTGCTAGGCCTAATTTTATTAAGCTGTCTGCGGTTTATACCGCTTTAAAGAGGTTTTTTAACCAACTGATTGTTCATACTGGTCAGCATTACGATTACGAGCTCAGCAGAGTCTTCTTCAAGGAGTTGAATATTCCTGAACCCAATTATGATTTGAACGTTGGTTCTGGTCCTCACGGGTACCAGACTGGTGAGATACTCAAACGTGTAGAAGAAGTCCTCTTAAAAGAGAAGCCTAGGATGGTCATGGTTTACGGCGATACTAACAGCACCTTAGCCGGTGCCCTAGCCTCTGTAAAGCTAGGCATTCGAGTTGCACATGTCGAAGCTGGCGTCCGCAGTTACGAGAAGCATATGGCCGAGGAGATAAACAGAGTTATCGTAGACCGTATTTCTGACCTTCTGTTTGCCCCTACTGAAAGGGCTGTTAAAAACCTACGTAAGGAGGGCATTGTCGAGGGCGTTTACTTCACCGGGGACGTCATGCTCGACCTCTTCTTGAGCTTTAGAAACAGGTTTAACGTGAGGGACGAAGACTTTATCCTCGTTACGGTTCACAGGGCTGAGAATACCGATGATCCTAAGAGGCTTAAAACAATTCTAGAAGCCTTAGCTGAGTCTGGCGAGGAGGTAGTTTTCCCCATGCACCCACGCACGAGGAAACGCGCTATGGAATACGGGTTCGAACAATTCCTTAAGGCAGAGAACATCAAGGTTACAAAGCCCATGGGATATTTGGAGTTTCTGGACGCCATGAGTAGGGCTAGGATCGTTGCCACCGATTCAGGTGGCGTTCAAAAGGAGGCGTATTTCATGGGCAAGCCGTGCGTAACGTTGCGCGAGTCCACGGAGTGGGTCGAAACGGTGGAGAGCGGGTGGAACGTTTTAGTGGGTGTTGATAAGGAGAGAATCTTGAATACTTTAAAGGAATTTAAGCCTAGAGGCAAGCCCGATTTAAGCCTGTTCGGCGACGGCGGAGCCTCTAGAAGGATTGCCTCCATTCTTTCTGAAAGGCTTAATGGATAATCTTTATGGGATTGTTTTCCTATTGGATTGAAAGAACTGGGGCACTCCTGCATCTATTCGATCCTTTGCTTGGCGTCATTGAAAAAATGACAGCGTTCTTAGAAGAAACTGCGACGGATTGTTAAGCCAGTTGAAGAGAAGCGAGGTATGTAGTACGCCGTCTAAGATGGCGCTCATAGAGATTTCCAACGTATCGATAGCCTTAGGACTTGTTCTAACTTACTTCTACGTACTCGACCTCTTCCAATCCGAATACTTCATCCTTTATAAGGGTGTTACTTGGGCTAGGTCCTACAGGCTCAGTCTGGTGGACGCTGGCGTTTACGGACTCATACCACTCGTGGCGATTTTCACAGCCGTATGCATTTACACGGTTAAGGGGCTCAAGGGCGCCTCGCCAGTCAAAGTGGCTCTGTACCTCCTATCGGCTTTAATCGTTGTAAACCTCATACCCCTCTCATACTGGGTGAGCTACTTGTACAATCCACCACTTTCGATAAACCAAATACATGGAATGATCTCAGAATTAGACGCCGAATTATTCTACATATGTGCTCCCATGTATCCATTACTTCTAATGCTTACGGTGTACTCTTGGATGCTT
>JAWBXL010000081.1:0-5097 GCA_038867895.1 Bathyarchaeia archaeon
TACTACCGCTATCATTCGTCCATTAGAGTCGAAGACCTCAATATATCCCCAACCAGTAACACGGTTATGGATCTCCAACCGTATGAAGGAATTCTCTAATACTGTGGATTGCCCGCCATAGGTAGCATCTTCATAAATAGGCATACTTTAACCTCCTACATATTGACCCTCTTAAGCGTATAATTTAAGCAAGTACCTTATATTTAAGCCTTTAAACAGTAACGTTTAAATAGTTCAATATGTCAGAGAAAAATCGAATGAGGAAATCATATATACTTGCTATACTCGCAATAATTTCATCTTCTGCCATCTCCTCTATTATTTTTTACTATGCTATGATAGAGAAATCTAAAGTCACAGAGGCTTACGCTTACGAGTGGAACTTTGGCGTTGAAAAATCAGCGTTAGGATGGATTGCGACGCATGGTTTTTCCGAGTTTCGGCTGACTGAAGATGGATTAATGGCGATGGTCATTGGTTTTGATCCGTATATGCATAGCCCAAGCGTAAATATTGTCGCCGAAAAACAGTTCAAAGTGATAGTCTTAGCTAAGATAATAGGCAATGCGTCAATGCTAAAACTATATTGGGTTAGCAGCAGGTCACCTAATTGGGATGAGGAGAAAACTTTAAGCATCTTTGTAAAAGCGAATGGAGAATGGCATGAATATGTCTTCGATATGAGCGAACACCCGCACTGGAGCGGGATAATCATTGGGCTCAGATTAGATCTGGAGCCAGCTGACTGCTATGCTACAAAGATATTTATACGCTACATAAAAGTGCCTCTTTTAGGCGCTGAAATCAAAGTAAGAGGTCCCTACTTCTCAACTCCTATACCTTCCGTAAATAAAGAGTTTAAGATGAAAATTAAAGTCACTAATTTGGGAGGCGAAGCACTTAACCTTAACCTAGAACTCAAAACCGACGCAAAACTACAGGTTCTTGGGGAAAATAGAGTGGTGACTAGGGTAGATACGAGAAGCAGCTCAGATATATCATGGAGTCTAATGTCTTCTCATTCAGGTTTACATAGAATTGAATTGAGTATATCCTCCGATAAAACTGAAACTTTCACGTATATCATCAAGTTTCCAATTTATCCAGAAATCAATTTAAAAGACGAAGCTTTTAGAAACGCGCCTGAAGGAGTAACCTTATTACCCGACGGGAGCTATGTTCTCAGGGCAAGAGATACACTGGTTTATTTTCCTAAGTCATCTATAGGATACGGCCCCATTATAGTATCGGTTAAAAGCAGAGAGAGCGGAATCACTGGCGTTTTTGGATGTTTTGCTCAGGTAACTTTGGTTGGTAAGAAGGAGCTGAAGGAGAGGATCTTTGTAGTCCCAAGTAGAGTTTGCTCCCACGATAACGAGAGTATGATTACCTTCATTTATGATGATGAAAGATTACTTTTTAGTTCAACATGGATAGTAGAGAACCAGTCAGTTAAAGCTAGAAGCCAGATGAAAGCCTTAGAAAATATTTATGTATCTCAGTTCGCAACAGCTTATTATCCTGGGGAACTGGGTTTTGCTTCATCTAAAGATGAGGCTCTATTTCCAGGCTTAGAGTGGCTTGTAGGTGACGAAAAGTCATCAAACACCCTAGATGTCGAGAGACCGCATAACCTTAGAAACGCGCCTCACCCACTGAAAATAACTATTCCTTTAATGGCTTTAAGATATTCAAATGTTGTGACCGGCATTCTTTTAGATCCATACACTGCCTGGGATGATGAAGGGCATTATCCTCAATCGCTACAATTTGTCTCACCAAACTGGATTGAGGAGCAAAACAACCATCTTTTCATGGTCTTTGTGCCAACAGTCCCAGAGTGGGTAAGAGAGAATGATGATGAAGCCTATAAACCATATTGTCTCGAATCTGGGAAAAAACTGTCCCTTAATTTCAACATCTACTCAGCAGTATCCCATACTGTTCTAGAGGCGGTTTTAGAGTGGGTTAGGCTCTTCGGGCTGCCAGATCCAGTAATGCCTCGAACATTAAATGAAGAGTTAAAGCTCTCAATGGAAGCTTACCTGAAAAGCCTTTGGGTTCCTCAAGAGGGTTGGCGTCACGCTTCAGGCTGGACACCGAAGCCCTATCCGGGATACGCTCTTCTCCTTCTGCTGACCAGCCTAGTTATAGAGGACCCCTCTTTAGAAGTCGAGCTCGATGAAAGATTTAATGAATCTATTAAGCTCGCCTTAAATAAACATGATTCATCTTATCTTGCCAGTGGAGATGGATGTCATATACCCGGGTGGCAACTCCCATTCTACATAGGGTATCTGGAGGATGGGTTAAACAGCATTAAGAGGTATATAGGCTCATTAATTTTAAGCCAGGAAGCGGATGGCGAATGGGGCTTTCAACCCGATGAAAGAACCAGAATATTAGGTAAAGCTGGTTCAAGGGAAGTGGGGTTGACAGCTACCTTTGCCGCCGAAGTATTACGATGGGCCAGGATGACAGGAGATATCGACGCACTCCTCTCAGGATTAAAAGCTCTTAGGGCGATGGAACGATATACTGTACCGAGAGGGGCTCAAACATGGGAGATACCGATACATACGCCGGATATACTTGCGTCAGCTAAGGCGCTGGAAGCTTATTTAGAGGCTTACATATATTCTGGGGAGCAAAAATATCTTGAGAAAGCTAAGTACTGGGCTTACACCGGACTACCATTCATATACTTATGGGCTAGGAAGGATAGATATACCATGCTTTATGCATCAATACCTGTTTTCGGAGCAACATTCTACACTTGGCCCTGGTTTGGTAAACCGGTTCAATGGTGCGGTTTAGTCTACGCATATCAACTATTGAGGCTATCGAAATATGACAACAGCTTTCCATGGAGAAAAATTGGAGAAGGCATTCTATCAAGCGGCATGCGACAGCAAATTAGTTCTGGAAGCTTAACAGGAACTTTTCCCGATTCCTGGGATTTAATAACGGATAATGCGAATGGCCCCTACATAAACCCTGAAGATTTAGTGAAGCCTACACTATTTTTAATGGACTTTGATCCAGATCTAAACACTTTAGTCTTAAGAAGTAAATCTAAGAATATAGTAATTACCACACCAGCAAACATTCTCGGCGCAGCCTTCAATGATGAAGCTGGGGTCTTAGAGATCGATTTATCGTATTTAAAAGGGCAGAGTCTTTACATCTTAATTAGCGGTTTTCAAGCAAAACTCGTTAAATCTGAGACTAAAATTCTATTTGAAGCTGAAAAGCTAAATAAGCTAGATGAAGGATGGAAAAATACGTCAAATAAATTTGTTATAGTTAAGGTGGTCTTTAAAGAAGAAAAAATAACATTAACTCTATTAGAAAATTAACTTTCATCTCTACTAGAAATAGTGAAGTGAACAGGTTTTTGTTAATTTTTGACACTTAAGAAGATTTTTGCAAAAGCATTAAATAATAGTTTTTAATGATGTGATCTACAGGTGATAATTTGTGAAGACTTGCATTAATGGTGCCACTACCATGCCTTATCCTTTAGAGAAAGACGTAGAGACAGCTGGTAAGGTGGGGTTTGATGGAATTGAAATTTGGAGAGAAAAACTTGATCAATACTTGCACAAATATCGGAAAGAAGACCTAAGAGACCTTATACAATCTTTCAGGTTAGGGGTCTCTGCAATTTGCCCCTTCACAGGATACGTTTGGTGCCCTGAAAACGAGTTTACGAAGAAGCTAGCGGAAACTGAAAGATATTTAAAGATATCTACATACATCGGGTGCGAGTCACTTCTTGTTTGCGCCGAGGAATCTAAGAGCAAGCGCCGAAAAGATGTTATAGAGACCCACGTGGTGAGATTAAAGAGATTGGCTCAGCTAGCCGAAGATTACGGCGTAAAAATAGAATTAGAGTGGTTTAGTGATTTAACAGATGCTATAGAAATCGTTAATCTAGTAAACCATGAAAGCCTAGGTATGATGATCGACACATTTCATTGGTATCGCGGTGACGGAGATATCACTCATATAGACCTCATACCGAAAGATAAACTGTTTTTAGTTCATATAAATGACTGTGAAAATCTGCCAAGGGAAAGATTAACTGACGAGAATAGGCTTTATTGTGGTCTTGGTGTCATACCTCTTGTCGAGATTTTGAAGAGGATTAAACAAAAGAATTACAATGGATATTTATCGGTTGAGATATTTAGAAAGGAATATTGGAGTAAGGACCCATTAACAATATCTTTGGAGTCCCTGAAAACTCTAGTTGAAGTTATGGAAAAAGCAACTGTGAGGGGATGAAATGCCTGGTAAAGTAAGGATTGGTTTCATTGGATGCGGCTTTATGGGACAGTGCGTTCACCTACCTTCATTCAGAAGAGTTAAGAGTGCTGAGATTATTGCTATCGCTGACCTAAGACCTAATCTCGCTAGGGCTGTTGCTGAAAAATGGAAGATAGGCAAAGTTTATTCATCCCATATTGAGATGGTCGAGGACAAAAATATTGATGCTGTCGTTGTTATAACAAATAAATTCACGCATGCACCGATAGTTATAGATTCTCTTAATGCTGGAAAACATGTGTTTGTAGAGAAACCTATGGCAACTACAAGTGAAGACGCAAAGAAAATGATTGAGACAGCTAGGAAGACGGGACTTAAGCTTATGGTTGGTTATATGAAACGTTATGATACCGGAGTGTTAAAAGCGAAAGAAGTCTTTAAAGAGCTTGTGGAAACCGATGAGATTACTTTTGTCAGATCACACATATTTGGTGGAGATTGGATATGCGGATCACCAGCTGAAGAAATGATAAGAACAGATGAGAAATATCCTGAGATTAGGCCTAAATTTTCAGATTTTCTCCCAAAAGATTTTGTTAAAGCTGCGGATAACTTACTTGAGCAAATTCATGACATAAACTTGCCTAGGTACTTTATTGAGGACCCTATTGCCGTTGACTTCTCCAAAGTGTGGTCAGAAGGATTTGTTGCCCTATTAGACTATGGTGAATATCCGCTTTTACTAGAAATGAGTTCAATCTCCGCAGATTTCTGGGAAGAACAGTTACTGATTAACTTTAAGAACGGATGGATAGATTTGAGACC